>CAZRCN010000007.1:0-43263 GCA_964598575.1 uncultured Victivallales bacterium
TGCTCGTGGCATGGCAGAGCAGCATCTCAGGAGAATGATCGATGAGAGCAATCCGCACTCGTACACGTACTCGTACACGCAAATCTCCCCCTCTTTCTGCATGATCATGTGCACGAAATGACTAAAACGAACCCACAGATTCTGCGGAAGAGCCAAAAAAGAGGGCGCGTACCCCGAGCCGCACGGGGCTCGATGGATACACGCCTGCTTCGGCAACCTGCTTCGGCTGCGTGGAGCGATTATGGCATCCAGCTATCGATCAAGGCTGAGTTGTCAGCAATCCAAGCCCGGACTGTCGCTTCCTCTTGTCCGTCCTGTACGCCTTGCATCGCATCCATGAGGGATCCAATCTGAACCGCGTCAAACTTCATGTTGCCAAACAAAGCCGCAACCTCCGGATACTCATCCGCAAAGCCCAGGCGTGCCGCCGAATGAATTTTCTCGGTAGCGCCATAGGTTTCCTTGGGGTCTTCCAGGTATTTCAGGTCGTACCGCGCAAACTTCCAATGCGGCGACCAGCCGGTCACGACAATCCATTCTTCCTTCTCAATGGCACTCTGCAGCGCGGCCGTCATGGCCGCCCCACTTGATGCCAGAAGTTCATAATCCAGATCGTAGGCATCAAGTGCGGTTTCGGTTGCCCGCATAATACCGGCCCCCGAATCGATGCCGGTAATCTGACCATCGAACTTGCCACGAGCCCCATTCAGATCCTCGATGCTTTCGATCGTTACATAATCGGGAACGACCAGCCCAATACGGGCATTTTCGAACCATGTACTGATCAGTTCAACCTGGTCCCCATATTCTTTATAATAGGCTTCATGCGTATGCGGCAACCAGGTCTCAACCATAATGTCCTGATTCCCTTCGGCCACGGAGGTGTAGATCGGTGCCACATCCGCCATGGTCGCTTCCACCTCGTAGCCCATATCTTCCAGTAAGACCGTTACAAGGTGCGTTACGGCAACCCCTTCGGCCCAGTTAACGTATGCTAAACGTATGGTGCCCTTGTCGGTATCAGCCGCTGTTTGTGTGGATTCGGCCTCTTGTTGCTGTCCGCATCCTGCCAGCAGACCTACGAAACCAGCTAGTGTGATACTAGCTACCAGATACAGTTTCTGCTTCATGTTTCCTCCCTTTTTGTTGTGGCGCACATATGTGCTTATGACTCGCTGCCCGCCTGTTGTCTTCTCGAACTACGCGATCCCATCGCGTTCGTTACCCGATCCAGATACATGGCTAGAATCACAATCGCAATTCCGCCCTCGAAACCCCGCCCGATCTGCAGTTGCGTAATGCCGCGCCAAACAACACCGCCTAGTCCACCGGCCCCAATCATGGCTGAAATCACCACCATGGACAGTGCTAGCATGATCGTTTGATTGACGCCTGCGAGAATGCTGGGCAGCGCCATCGGCAGTTGGACCTTAAGAAGCTGTTGCATCGGCGTGGCACCAAAGGCATCGGATGCTTCCAATACATCCTCCGGCACTTGCCGCAGGCCGAGCGTCGTCAAACGAACACAGGGTGGCATCGCAAAAATGACGGTTGCAATAGCGCCAGGCACTTTCCCCAGCGAGAAGAGCAAGACAGCCGGGATCAGGTACACGAAGGCCGGCATCGTCTGCATGAAGTCAAGCACTGGGCGCACAATCCGTTCTCCCGTCTCACTGCGTCCCGCATAGATGCCGACAGGCACACCGACCAATAGCGCCATGCATGTTGAGACAAGTACGAGCGCTAAGGTCTCGATTGTGGGGTCCCACAGATTCATGCTTAGAATCAGGAAAAAACCTACCAGGGCAAAGATGGGCAATCCGAAGCGTTTACGTCCGCCGGCCCACCAGGCCAAGCCGGCCAGCAGTGCAATCAACAGGACAGGGTGGGGCCACTCCAGCATGGTTTCGCAAACAGATATGCAGGCATCAATCACATTTCCACAGGCATCAAAAAAACCTTCGAATGTGTCTTTGATCCAGTTGATAAGCCCTTCAAACCAGGCGCCAATGGGTATTCTGATCATGTGGCATCTCCTTCCGATGCGGATAGGGCTGAGAGCAGGGCTGCACGCGGCACAATACCCACAAAGCCGTTGTTGTCATCCAGCACAGGGATCGGCACGCTCGTGGTACTGGACGCGGGAATCATGTCGCGCAGTGAGGTCGATGGCGTAACCGACGGGATATCCCGCTGCAAAATCGGATCCAGGGAACGGCCCCCCTTGTTGGCTTCTTGCACCGCATCCTCAATGCGCACCAACCCGATAAATGTTCGATCCTGATCCACCACAAAGAGCGAGGAATGATTGTGATGTTTCATGGTGCGTACCGCTTGATGCGGTCCATCCTTATGTGTGGCAAGCGCCTCTGTCTTTTGCATGACACTGCCGGCCGTCAAGACCTTGCTGCGATCCACATTCTCCACAAATGCACGCACATAATCCGTGGCTGGCTGGGTCAGGATACCTTCGGGGGTATCAATCTGATCAATCACACCATCCTTCATGATGACAATCCGATCACCCAACTTGAGGGCTTCGTCCAGGTCATGTGTGATGAAAACCACGGTTTTATGGAGGCGGGCCTGCAACTCAATCAGTTCATCCTGCATCTGCGTACGGATCAGGGGGTCCAACGCACTGAAAGCCTCATCCATCAGCAGGATTTCGGGATCGGTTGCCAAAGCACGAGCCAGCCCCACACGCTGCTGCATGCCACCACTCAGCGCCTGTACCGGACTGCTTTCGTATCCCTTGAGTCCAACAACCTCGATAGCCTCCAGGGCTTTTTGTCGCCGCGTGGACTCATCGACGTGCTGTACTTCCAGCCCGAAGGCCACGTTGTCCGTGACATTACGATGGGGTAGCAGACCAAAATGCTGGAATACCATGGAGAAGGTCTGGCGTCGTAGTGCCCGCAACGCTGGAGCCGCCAAGTCAGATATATCCTCCCCGTCAATCAACACGCTCCCAAACGTAGGTTCGATGAGACGGTTCAACAAGCGCAGCAATGTCGACTTTCCGCTGCCGGACAGCCCCATGATCACAAACGTTTCCCGCTTCGCAATCGTGAAGTTGCAATTGACGACGGCGGGCGTGGCCCCCGTCTTCTTCAATATCTCGGCCCGCGCTTTGCCCGCATCCGCCATTTTTCTGGCCTGATCACGGTGGCTCCCGAAGATCTTGTAGAGACCACGGGCCTCAATTACGGTATTGTTGTGCGTATCAGCCATACATTTCCTTAGAAGTAGTACCCGAAGTTGATGTTGAAACGCCCATTCCATTTGTCGTTCTGGTTAGCGCCAAAATCTCCGACGGCGGCATTGGCGTAGGAGTCTTCTGCGCCGAAGTCATAGCTGTCATCCTCATTGCCGATAAAGAGATGGCCATTGGAGTAGCCGTAATCGACATATACATACCAGCCACCTTTGGCAATTGCGATGCCCGTGATGTTGAAAGCACTGTCGTTAAAGTCGTTGCCGGCATAACGCCCGTCTTTGAGAATCACGCTGTAGTCGTTGTAGAAGATAACTGAGTCGGCCCAGTCGCCCTCTGGCACATACGTATACGAAACCGCAAGGGAGGGAATGACGCCCTTGCTGGCAATGGGCCAGGCAAAATCATACCCGCCGAATACGATCAGATCCTGGGGGGCTTCCTCGCCAGCTGCAACCTGGTAGTCGGTGTCATATTCATACGAGCTGAGCTGCAGCATCAGGCCTACGGGGCCGAACGAACTGCGGGAGTGCACGGAGACGGCATAACCATCAGAGTCCGACGCACGCTCATCACGGGCATCCAATTGCGACCATTTGGCAGACATGCCAAAATCCGTATGCAGATCCTCAAGGGCATAGATTGCACGCCCGTACACATGGTGGGTTTCACGATAGGAACCCGGGATATCGGCGACATCCTCGGGAACAACCGCGTACGAGTAGCGCGAACTTTCGTCCGAACCACCTTGGCCTTGCGATATGTCGCTCGGATAGTACGCCAGATCCACGGTCAAGGGCCCTTTGACCTTTGTGTATTTGACACCAACTTTCATGGTGTCAGCCAACCCTACATAATAATGCTGATCAAAAAACCAACTGTTGGCTGGGCCGTATGCACCCACACCGAATGGTGTCCGGTTCAGACCAACTTCCAGTCGTCCAAAGGCATCTTCCTCGTACCCGATATAGGCCGTATGCAGAAAATTGTAGCCGGCATACCAGCGGTACTCAACAGCGCCAATCCAGCT
The DNA here is from genome assembly GCA_964598575.1 of uncultured Victivallales bacterium. GTDB lineage: Bacteria > Verrucomicrobiota > Kiritimatiellia > UBA8416 > UBA8416 > T3Sed10-140. The sequence continues at coordinate 4,248 of CAZRCN010000007.1, forward strand.
ATCCTGTTTGTAGTCCAGATTCACACGAAAGGTATCCAGTTCAAAATCCCCACCATTACCACCGCGTTGCGGCGCCCCCGATCCATCTTTCTGATAGTCCCCAAGTACGTAGTTGACGCGCATGGCACCCCCCACTTGTAATGGACCGAGTTCCTGGCCGATCGCATGCGAAATGTGTGGAAAAAGAAAAGCCCCAAGAACCAAGGCAACCGCGAGACGACAACTGCACTGTACTGGCATCATGGCAACACCACCTTTTCTGTTTTTGATTACAGATAGACGCCACTGAATAAATTTCGATTCAGGGCGAAGGGATTCCGGTCGGGCATGACTGCACCATGACAAGCGGAGCAACCCCGCGATTTCGTTCATTGCTACCATACTCCCCCCCACAGCCTCTCAACCATCAAAAAGATCATGTCCGTAGGGGCGGAAATGCCGTTATAGTTTCGTATTTCCAGACCGCATCTGCAATAGGGTCTTTGGGGGCGGAAAATTCCGGGGCAGGGAAAACTGGACAAGAAAACATTCTCTGGCATACTACAGGCCCATGAAAAAAGCAGAACAAGCCAAAGCAGGAAAAGGGGCCGCGTTTGGTCCCGTTGCCAATAAGATAGATTTTGCCAGCATGGAGGAGGGGATCCTCCGCTTCTGGGAAAAACACGATACGTTCCAGAAGAGTGTAGCGCAAACGCAGGGGGGAGAACCCTTTGTGTTTTATGATGGCCCTCCGTTTGCGACGGGGCTTCCGCATTATGGTCATTTGTTGGCCGGCACGATCAAGGACATCGTGCCCCGGTACCAGACGATGCGCGGACGGCACGTGGAACGGCGTTTCGGGTGGGATTGTCACGGTCTGCCGATTGAGGCACTGGCCCAGGAAGCGATGGGACTGGCCGGGACAACCGCGATTGTGGAAGCCGGGGTGGATGTCTTTAACGAAACCTGCCGGTCGATGGTCCTCACCTATGTTGATGAGTGGCGTAAAACGGTAACCCGGATGGGGCGCTGGGTAGATTTCGAGCACGACTACAAGACCATGGACCTTGCGTTCATGGAGACGGTCTGGTGGGTGTTCAAACAGCTATGGGAACAGGGGCGCATCTACAAGGCGCACCGCATCATGCCCTACAGTTGCCAATTGAGTACGCCACTCTCAAATTTTGAGGCTAATCGTAATTACCAGGATGTGCAAGATCCCTCGGTGACGTGCCGTTTCAGGATTACCGATGCTCCGTCGGTACCCGAGCTGGAAGGTGCGTGGTTTCTGGCTTGGACAACCACGCCTTGGACCTTGCCCTCCAATCTGGCCCTTTGCGTCGGCCCCGATATTGAATATGCCCTCATCGAGGCGGAAGAGGGGCAACCGGGGCGCTATGTACTTGCTACCGCGAGACTGGATGCCGTATTTGACCTTGAGAAACCCCATAAGATTCTAGCCCGTTTTACCGGACGGGAGTTGGCCGGGATCCGCTATGAACCCCTCTTTCCATATTTTGCAGAACAGCCTGATAGCTTCGTGGTTCTGGTGGATGCCTTTGTGACGACAGAGGACGGTACGGGTGTGGTGCACATGGCACCAGCCTATGGTGAGGATGATTACCGCGTCGCTAGTGCCGCCCGTATTCCCCTGGTGGATCCATTGGATGCCGAAGGCGCTTTTACCGGCAAGGTACCCGATTTTGCCGGCATGCATTGCAAGGAGGCAGATAAAGCGATCATTCGGTACCTGAAGGAAAAGCACCTGCTCGTACAACAATCGACCATTCAACATAGTTATCCCTTCTGCGAGCGCACGGATACGCCGCTCATCTACCGGGCGATTGATGCTTGGTATGCAAGGGTCGAAGACATCCGCGACGAGATGTTGCAACATAATGATACCGTGCACTGGACACCAGATTATGTCGGACGCAAACGCTTTGGAAACTGGCTGGGGGATGCACGCGACTGGAATATTTCGCGCAACCGTTTCTGGGGATCCTGCATTCCGGTATGGGTTTCCGAAGATGGGGACGACAGCATTTGTGTTGGCTCCATCGCTGAACTGGAAGCATTGTCCGGACAAACGGTGACGGATCTGCATAAGCATATTGTCGATAACATTGTGATTCAGCGGGATGGCAAAACGTATCACCGCACACCGGAAGTCCTGGATTGCTGGTTTGAATCCGGTGCCATGCCCTATGCACAGGCCCATTATCCCTTTGAGAATGCGGATGCATTCCTGCGTCGTTTCCCGGCAGACTTTATTGCAGAAGGGCTGGATCAAACGCGCGGCTGGTTTTATACCCTCATGGTCCTGAGTACCGCATTGTTTCAAAAACCAGCGTATCGGAATGTTATTGTCAACGGTCTGATTCTGGCGGAAAACGGACAGAAGATGTCCAAGCGCCTCAAGAACTACCCGGACCCGGTCGAGGTGATTAATCGCTACGGTGCCGATGCCATTCGTCTTTATATGATCTATTCACCGGTTGTGCGGGCCGAGAACCTGGCCTTTAGCGAGGACGGGGTCAAACATGTACTGCGCGACCTGCTGATTCCCTGGTGGAATGCCTACAGCTTTTTTGTTACGTATGCCAATATTGATGGCTGGAAGCCAACAACGGCTGCGGCAGGGCAGGGGCGGCAAAGCGAAAATGCTCTGGATCAGTGGATACTGAGTTCACTGCAATCCCTCATTGGGGATGTACGTGAAGCCATGGATCAGTACGATCTCCAGAAAGCCGTGCGCCCGTTTGTTCACTTCATTGAAGATTTGACAAACTGGTACATCCGTCGTAGCCGGCGTCGATTCTGGAAATCACAGGATGATGCTGACAAATCGGATGCCTATGAAACCCTCTACCATGTACTGGTTACGTTCTCGCAGGTAGCGGCTCCATTCGTGCCCTTTATCAGTGAGTCCATGTATCGTAATTTGCGAACCGAGGACATGACGGAATCTGTGCATCTATGTCCGTTTCCGGTCGTACAGGAAGCCCGTAAAGACCCCGCCCTTGAGGCGCGGATGGCAACGGTTTTCCGGGTAGTCAAGATGGGACGTCAGCTACGGACGGAATACAATGTCAAGATTCGGCAACCTCTGCCCGAGCTGCGTGTGGTGTCATCGGATCCCGCCGCATTGGATCAAATAAGGGCAGCAACGGATATTGTCTGCGATGAGTTGAATGTGAAAACCATAGCCTTTGATGACAACGAAGGGCACCTCGCGAATCTAGAGGCAAAAGCAGACTTTCGCAAGCTCGGTCCGCGATTCGGGAAGCGCATGAAGTCAGTTGCTGGCTGCATCCGCGTGCTTTCGCAGTCACAGATTGAAGCGCTACTTGCAGGGCAAACCATGACATTGGAAGATGGGGAAGGGGACCCGTTCCCGATTGGTTTGGAGGATGTTGTCATCGAACGAACGCCTAAGCCGGGCCTGGTTGTTGCGGCCGAAGACAATTTGGTTGTGGCCCTGGTCACGGATCTCACCCCTGAACTGGAGCAGGAGGGGTTGGCCCGGGAGTTCATGAGCAAAATCCAGAACCTGCGCAAAGAGACAGGCTTGGAAGTGACGCAGCGCATCCGTCTGCGTGTACACACCAACGAAGCAGCATTACAGCAGGCCCTGGAAAAATATGCAGCGGTTATCCAGGAAGAGGTGCTTGCCCGCAGCCTGCAGGTGGAGGCATCCCGCGAAGAACAGGAAACCACGGAGCTCGATATTAACGGCCTTATTTGTTGTGTCCGGCTTGCATGCGTGGACAGGGAAGGGGAGGATGTCGCGTGAGCGAGGGCATGTATCCGAATGTCATCCGCGTTCAGCACCCTCTGCTGCAGACTGCCATCACGGTCCTGCGCAACAAGGAAACCGGCACAGCACTTTTCAGGCAATACGCCGCCATCGCCGCCTCGCTTTTGCTGGCCGAGGCCACGCGTACATTCCGGATTACCGGGACTGAGGTAGAAACCCCGCTGGGCCCGGCACAGGATGCATGCACGGTACGCGACCGTTGGGTTCTGGTACCGGTCCTGCGTGCCGGGCTTGCAATGCTACCGGCGGCCCAAGCTTTTTTGCCGGATTGTCCCGTGGGATTTCTCGGGCTGGAGCGCGATGAGCAAACCGCCATTGCGCGTGAGTACTACATGAAGTTTCCTGCTGGTATCGGGGATAGCAAAGCCATCATTCTGGATCCGATGCTCGCTACGGGCGGTTCCCTGGAGGAAACCATCCGCGCCGTGCAGCGGCAGGGCGTCAAGGACGTCGTGCTCGTATGCGTGGTAGCCGCACCGGAAGGTATCCAACGTATTACCCAATCTTTCCCACAGGCCTTGCTCTATACGGCTGCTGTCGATTCTCACCTCAATGACCGTAAGTTCATCGTCCCCGGTCTCGGCGATTTCGGCGATCGCTATTTCGGTACCTGATCTTATCTTCGTGCCTCTTACCCGCTTTTTTCGCCGCAAACCACTATCTCTTGTGGTTTGGGTACAAACAGGAGTAGACATAAGATATATTATGCGACACAACTGGTACTGGTTACGAATGAAACAACAACACGAAAACCGCGAATGCGTCTTGATTGCCTATCGCTGCTGTCGGGCTTGCAAGCCCTTGGCCACATCCGGTACGGCCTCTAATAGGTTGCGGGTATAGGGATGTTGCGGGTCTTGATAGACCTTGTCGCAGCTCCCGGACTCGACAATCTGGCCTTGCCGCATGACATAGACACGTTTGCACATATACCGGACTACAGCCAGATCATGCGCAACCAGCAGGCAGGATAATCCCTGTTCCATATTCAGTTGCTTGAGCACATTCAAGATCTGAACCTGAATCGAAACGTCGAGAGCCGAGACCGGTTCGTCGGCAATCAGCAAGCGTGGCTGCACGGCTAAGGCCCGTGCGATGCCGGCACGTTGTTTCTGTCCACCGCTCAATGCATGCGGATACCGGTTCGCCAACGTCTGCGCCAGTCCCGTCTGATCTAGTAGCGCGTTGCGCCGTTTCAGGCGCGTGCGTACATCCGGAAGTCCAAGGTGTTTGCGGTGTACAAACAAAACTTCGTCGAGCGAGTCGCCAATGGTCATGCGCGGATTCAGGGAGCCGGCTGGATCCTGGAAGATCATTTGCACCCGCAGCCGGTGCTGGGCCATGTCCGCGCGGGAGCGGGCATCGATCTGTTCTCCCGCAAAAAACAGTTCCCCTTTGGTTGGCAGAAGCATACCGGCCGCAACGCGTCCGAGTGTGGTCTTGCCGCTTCCGCTTTCCCCGACAAGTCCAACAATCTCCCCTTCCCCGACAGATACCGAAACCCCGTCAACGGCCATCGGTGCACGCTGCCGTCCGCGTTGTTCGTAGCGGACCGCAATCTGACGCAATTCCAGCAATGCATCCCCTTGCCCTGTCATGTTGCGTCTCCCTGTCGCTCCGTCGGCAGCGGGTGATGACAGGCCACCTGACGGGCTGCGTCCGCGCGTTCCGCTGCGGCCAGGGTAGGTGTAACGTCCCGGCAGGTGGCGGAGGCGCGCGTGCATCGAGGGGCAAAGGGACACCCCGGCAGCATCTGGCCCGGTTCAGGAACGGTTCCGGGAATCCCTTCCAGTAATCCGGCAGGCGCTTGCAAGCGAGGCACAACGTGCAGCAGTCCATTCGTATAGGGATGCGCCGGCATCCTGAGCACCGAATCAACGGGCCCTTTCTCGACCAAATGGCCGGCATACATGACCCAGACATGGTCTGCTGCCCCGGCAACTAACCCGAGGTTGTGTGTGATCAAAAGCAAGGCCATGCCCAGCTTCTGTTGAGCACGGGTCAACACATCCAGAATCTGTGCTTGTATCGTGACATCCAAAGCGGTTGTGGGTTCGTCCGCAATCAGCAATGCGGGCTGACGCGCCAAGGCCATTGCAATGACAACGCGCTGCTGCATGCCACCACTTAACGCATGGGGATAGGCTTTCAGGCACCGTGCAGGATCCGGTAAGCCAGCCAGTGCCAGCACGTCCCGTGCTTGTTGGTGTTTTTGCCCACGGGTACCGTCCAGCACTTCGTTCAGTTGGTACCCAATCGTGAGGACGGGATTCAAGGCAGAGGCAGGGTCCTGGAAAACATATGCAATGCTGCGACGCCGATAATCCCGCACTTGCTGGGACGTCATGGCGTATACATCCTTCCCCTCAAACCGAACGCTGCCGCTTACCTTACAGGTCGGGGGTTGCGGCAACAGCCTGCCAAGGGCAAGTGCCGTCACGCTCTTGCCGCAACCACTCTCCCCCACTACAGCCACTGACTCGTTCCGGTTCAAGCAAAAGGACACACCGTGCACAATCGGTGTATTGCCGCCGCCCGGGGACCGAAAGCCGATATGGAGATTCTCAACCTCCAGTAGAGGGGCAGGTATGTGCACGGGAGCTGCTCCGGTATCGGGTGTCATGGTGCTTTCCGGCTTGCGGGGCTTCATCTCTATCCGAGCGGGAGCTCATCTTCGGCACCATCTTCATCGGCGGGCGGGAAGGGTTCCGTCTTTACCGGCCCGTCTTTCGTTAGCAGACGCTCAATCTTGCGCTCCACCTCATTCAGCTTGCCGCCGCAAAACTGGATCAGCTTCTGTCCTTCTTCAAAATGTCGGATCATGGCATCCAGACGCAATTCGCCACTCTCCATCTCTCCCACAATGGACTCCAGACGCTCCAATGACGTTTCAAATGATGCTTGTTCGGTTTCCTTTTTGGCCGTCATAGCTTGTTTCTTCCTTTCTGATTAGGCATCAGGGCCTGTTGTCTTTTCACATTCTGCTTCTGTATGCTCTACCTTGGATATGATGACACCATCTGCCAGCCTGGTTGCAATATGATCCCCGTCTGATACTTGATCCTTGCGGAAGAGGATCTGTCCATCGGCTAGGCTGGTAATGGAATATCCCCGCTGCAAGACAGCCAACGGGTTCAAGGCGCGTAGCTGCATCGTAAGGCGCTTGACATCCTGTGCACCAGCTTGCCGCTGCATGCGCAGTGCATGCACCATACGCCCCCGGTGTTGTTCCAGCTCGTTGCGTCCGGCCACTACAGCCGCCCGTGCAAATTGTTGCAATCGCCCCCCCATCCAATCCATTGACTGCTGTGCCGACTGTAGCGCTGCTTGCAATTCACGGCGCATCCGCTGCTGGTGCATATCCAAGCGTTGCCGGTATTGCGCGACCGCATGGGCCGGCTCACGGAAGACGTAGCTACCAGCCGATTTTGTGAGCCGATGCCGCGCCACTTCCAGCGTTTGCCGAATAGCTGCTGCCATCCGCCGATCAAGCTGCACCAAGCGATCCTCAAATGCATCTTTGCTACCTACGACCAGTTCGGCTGCTGCCGATGGTGTCGGAGCTCGCATGTCAGCCACAAAATCACAAATGGTAAAATCCACTTCATGTCCAACGGCTGAAATGACGGGGATACGGGAGCGTGCAACAGCCCTTGCAACCTCTTCTTCATTGAAGGCCCACAGATCCTCCAGGCTCCCCCCACCCCGGCCCACGATCAACACGTCTAAGCCACCAATCTCGTTCAATCGATCAATCGCGGCAGCAATCTCCGGAGCAGCACCGGGTCCTTGCACCATGACTGGTGCCAAGAGAAGGTGTAGATTCGGAAAGCGTCGATATACGACATTCAGAATATCGCGGATGGCAGCACCCGAGGCAGAGGTCACCACGCCAACATGCTGCGGCAACAAGGGCAAGGTTTGCTTGCGGTCCTGTGCAAACAGCCCCTCCTCCAATAGCTTTTTCTTCAGCGCCTCGAATTGGGCTTGCAGGCTGCCCTTTCCGCCCTGTTCGAGGCGTCGTGCCAGCAGTTGATAATTGCCCCGTTTCTCATAAACGGTAACTTCACCATGTGCCCGCACCAGCATCCCATTCCGGGGCGCAAAGGACATGCCTCGCTGATTGCCCCGGAAAAGCACCGCACTGATCTGCGCATTTTCATCCTTGATCGTAAAGTACAGATGCCCCGATGCGGGCCTTGCCAGATTCGATACTTCGCCCTCCACGACAACGGCCGGGAACGATCCTTGCAGCGTGGATTTGATCCGCCGTGTTAATGCCGTCACTGTCAGGGGCGCTTTGCCCGCTTGTGCATCAGCCATGGTTCCCCCTACTCCCTCTGCCCTGCTTGCACATGTGCTACAATCCTTTGCGACACCTCGGCGATGGATTGTCCGGTCGAGTCGATCACATGTGCATCCGTGGCAATCTTCAGTGGGGCTGTCATACGTCGGCTATCCATCATATCCCTACGTTGTAGGGAAGCACCAACATCGTCGACACTTAATACATCGGCCATTTCGGCATGACGGCGCCGGGCACGTTCTTCCGGGGCGGCATCCAGGTAAAACTTATACGGGGCGGAAGGGAAAACGGCGGTTCCGATGTCGCGCCCTTCCATGACCAAGGCCCCGAGCGAACGCATATCGTGCAGCCAGGTTGTGACGCTCTGCCGTACGGCCGGATTCGCAGCTATGGGACTCACCGCACGATTCACCGCCTCGGTTCGCAATTCAGCCCCCGGCGTGCGTCCCTCAATCGTAAACCTTACCGCTCCGGCTTGTACCGAGAATTGCGGTTCCATGGCTGTTACACAGGCCGTGACCGCTATTTCGTCCTGTGGGTCCAATGCCTCTTGCAGGGCTTTCCATGCCACTGCGCGATACAAGGCCCCTGAATCTACATATATCCAGCCAAGCGTCCTGGCCACTTCTCGCGCCACCGTTGATTTTCCCGAGGCGGACGGCCCATCAATCGCTACTACGTTATCCATGTGTGCCTCCACGCACTGTATCTGCTCCACTTACTATTTTCATATGTTCCCAAAAACCGGGGTAAGAGGTACCCACACAAGCGGTGTCTTCCAGGCGAACCGGTTCCGCGGCCTGCAGCGCAAGCACGGCCATGGACATGACGATCCGATGGTCTCCATATGAAGGCAGCGTGACACCACCGCGAACCGCTCCTCCGCGTACGGTAAATCCATCGGGATGCTCGATGACATTACAACCCATTTGCGATAGATTGGTGCAAACAGAACGAATGCGATCCGATTCCTTGACCCGTAGTTCAGCCGCATCGCGCACCCGTGTCTCGCCCTCTGCCCGGGCGCCTGCGACAGCCAGGAGCGGCAATTCATCAATCAGATTCGGTATTTCGTCGCCGCCGATATCGGTACCTTGCAAAGAACCGCCACAGACGGTAATCGTACCCATCGGTTCCCAGGCTTCACTTCCCGCCACGGGCGTAATCTCGATCGTAGCACCCATGCGCTGCAGAACATCCAGCAATGCCGTGCGGCGCGGATTCAGCCCCACATTCTGGCATATCAAGGAAGCGCCAGGCGTGATAGCCGCTGCAACGAGCCAGAATGCAGCTGACGAGAAATCGGCCGGTATGTGCCAATTGCGGGATGGAAGAGCATCCCGTTGCACGCTGCTCCCATCCAGGGAAATGGTCAGGCCATCAACCGTTATCGGAAGCCCTAGTGCCTGAAAGATGCGCTCCGTATGATCGCGGGTTCTAGCGGGTTCCTCCACCTTGGTTGTACCTTGCGCTGAGAGGCCAGCCAACAAAACCGCTGACTTCACCTGGGCGGACGCAACAGGTAATCGGTAGGTTATGGGTTGCAGCGAGGTACCGCAGATACGGATAGGCGCGCAACCGCCTTTGCCGCGCAACTGCACGTCAGCCCCCATTGCGAGGAGCGGTTTCTGGATACGCCCCATCGGCCGTGAACACAGCGATGCATCCCCCGTCAGTTCCGCTTCCACGGGAAACCCGGCCAACAAGCCTGTCAGCAAGCGTATGCCGGTGCCCGAATTCCCCATATCAAGAACCGTAGCGGGGGCTGTGAGTTTCCCCTTGGTTCCCTGCACAAGGATGCCCCCGTCCTGCTCCCATTGCACCGATGCCCCTAGCATCTCCATGGCCTGTAGCGTATGCAGGCAATCTTCACTACGCAAAAAACTGGTTATGCGGGACACCCCTGCTGCCAATGCACTCAGCATGGCAACACGGTGCGAAATACTCTTGTCCCCCGGAACTTGCAGGGTTCCCTGCAATTGCTTCGTCGGAAATATATCTACCCAGTCCGTTGCCATCTATCCCTCATGCTGTTGATTCCGATTGCCTTGCGCCATAATCGTGTGTCTCGATTCACGTGCATGTGCCAACCATGCTCGTATCTTGTCAAATTCCTTGTGTTGGAGCATCTGGATTAGACGGTCCAAATCGTCACGTACCCCGGAAAGCGCATCCTCAATAGCTTCTGCATTGCTCTTGACAATATCATGCCAGACATTCTCGGATCCCGCCGCAATTCGGGTCGCATCACGAAAACCTGTCCCGCAAAACGGGGCCGGATCGCTGGTGGCGCGTTCAGCAGCCCGTACCAGGAGAGCCGCCATGAGGTGCGGCACATGGCTGGTTCCGGCCACAACCGCATCGTGGGCCTCCGCATCCAGCACCAGAACATTTGCGCCTATCTGCTGCCAGAAGGAAGCAAGGCAAGCCACTACTGCGGGGGCAGACTGTTGATCTTCCGTTACGATTACGGTTGCACCCGTATATAAGTCCGGACGCGCTGCGGCAAGACCGGTCTTCTCCGAGCCTGCCATCGGATGACTGCCACAAAATGTGGCATCCGAATCCAACAGGATGTTGTGTATTTCGTGGATCAGCATGGCCTTGGTGCTACCGACATCCGTTAGGATTGCCCCCGGCTTGAGATCGGGCTTGATCTGCTGCACAAGTTTGGGCATATCCAGGATGGGTGTGCATATCACAATGATATCGGCATCCCGGACGGCCTCTCCTGGTTCCGCATACACTTCGTCCACGACCCCATCGGCAAGAGCCTGCCGGCGCGTCTCTTCCCTGCGGGCATACGCCGTCACCCGCACGCCCCGTAGGTTCTGCCGACAAGCCAACCCCAGCGAGCCGCCCATCAACCCCAATCCCAGCAACGCAACCGTCTGGAGATTCTTATCCAAAGAGATCCTCCTCTCCCTGGGGGGACGATGTTGCATGTTCCTGTGCAGGCGCGGTATCCTCTTTGGGGCGATTGTCTCCTGCCCCGGATGGAGATAGCGGTTTTGTTTCCGATTGCCGACGGGAGAAGACCCGCGGCCCCATTTTTTCGAGATCCTTCAGCGTCTTGAGTCCGAAGTGGTCTAGAAAGCGAGCGGTTGTACCATACAGGAAGGGGCGCCCGGGCAACTCACTGCGCCCGGTAATTTTAATCAGTTGCATTTCCAGCAACCCCTTCAGAATGTGGGAAACACCCACGCCGCGGACCGATTCGATATCTGCCTTGGAAATAGGCTGCCGGTAGGCAATGATCGCCATGGTCTCAAGCGCTGGCTGTGAGAGGCGTTGCGGCTTTGCTTTCAGAAGATGCTTGAGCCAACGTCCACAACGGGCATTACTTTGCAATCGCCAGCCCCCAGCCACTTCATGCAACAAAAAGCCGCCTTGCCCCTGTTGCAGGTCCTTCTGCAACGCTTGAATGGCCTCTTCAATATCCTTGGTCGTGGCCTCGGCATACACAGCTGCCTCGGAATCCGTCTCGGCCACCTCCCGTATGCACTGCCGCAATTCCCGCGTAGGAATCGGTCGGTTGGCTCCAAAAATCAGCGCCCCCATCACTTCCTTGATGGATGGCACACCTACCGCATCATCAAAGGCCATCTTCTCCTCCCTCCGTTGCGTCGATCTCTGCCTCCACGGATTCTGACTCATCCGGCGTTCCGGGCTCAATGACAATATCGCCGAAATGCGCATCCTGTACAGCCACAATCTGGCGCAATCGCAGGAGTTCCAGTACTGCCAGAAAGGTACAGATAATTTCATTGCGCGAAGCCATATTCCCGAACATCTGCGAAAACCGCAGGTGCTTGCCTGAGCGAACCCTATGCAGCACTACATCAATTTGGTCTGCTACCGTAAAGGAATCCCGTGCAATCTCACCCAGCTCCTCCGGCGGGGCCTTTCGCAGAACATCCTGGAATGCGCTGATCAGGTCAAACAGGCTGACATCCTGCAGGCTAAGCCCCGTGTCATCCGTATCAAATTCCACCAGGTTTTTGCCGCCAAAGGCAAAGACGTGTTCCTGATAATATTCCCGCTCCTGCAACTGGCCGGCAATATCCTTGTACTTCTTGTATTCCACCAGTTGTCGAACCAAATCCCAGCGTGGATCCTCCTCTTCTTCCTCCTCTTCCTCGCTCCGCTCCTCTACCGGAAGCAGCATGCGGCTTTTAATCATCATCAAGGTGGCAGCCATGACGATGAATTCCCCGGCAATATTCAGGTCCAGCATGCGCATAACGCCCAGATACGCCATGTACTGATTCGTGATCCGCTCAATCGGGATGTCATATATGTCCACCTCATCCTTGCGGATCAAGTAGAGGAGCAAATCCAGCGGCCCCTCGAACACTTCCAATTCGACCTTGTAGTCTTCTTGCCCGGCCATATTTACACCAACCCCGTTGCAGCGCGAGCCGCATCCAGCGTACGCCGCGCCTCTTCCCGGGCCCGTCGCGCTCCATCCTTGAGAACATCTTCAACAAAATCCGGATCGCGGGCCAATTCCTCGCGGCGCGCCGCAAACGGCGCTAACTCCCGCTCCATGACCGCCAGCAGCGCCTTTTTAGCATCACCATAGCCGAATCCGCCCGCCCGATAGGTAGCGGCCAATGCTTCCTGTTCATCCGGTGCGGCAAACAGGCGGTAGAGCGCAAACACATTACAGGTATCCGGATTCTTAGGTTCTTCCAGGGGCGTGCTGTCCGTGACAATGCGCATCACCCGTTTTTTTCGTGCTTTTGCCGATCCAAACAATTCGATGTGATTATCGTACGACTTGGACATCTTTTGGCCATCTATCCCGGGTACAACGGCAACATCTGCACGAATCGATGGCTCCGGGATCGTGAATACCTCGCCAAACCGTTGGTTGAATTTCAGGGCAATATCGCGCGTTACCTCGACGTGCTGCTTCTGATCGCGTCCCACCGGCACGACATTTGCTTGTACGCTCAGGATATCGGCCGCCATCAAGACCGGATAGGCAAACAGGGCATGGCTGGCGGGAATGCCCTTCGCGGTCTTGTCTTTATAGGAGTGGCAGCGCTCAAGCAACCCCATTGGGGTGACCGTGGAAAGCAACCAGGTCAGCTCCGTTACCTCCGGCACGTCGCTTTGCCGAAAAAAGACCGTTCGCTGGGGATTCAGACCACAAGCCAGGAAATCCAGCGCCACATCAAAGGTAGCTGCCCGTAATTGCCCGGGATCCGTAACCGTTGTCAAGGCATGGTAATTTGCAATAAACAAATATGCGGTCCCGGTCTTCTGGAGGCCAATGGCCGGCTTCATCATGCCAAAGTAGTTGCCGATATGTAATTTTCCTGACGGCTGAATGCCGGATAAGATTCTCATGCTGTCTCTCCTTCATAAACGAATCGGGCTAATCTATCCTAAGCTCGGCCTGATGGCAAGTTTCCCTCTACCGGAAGGAACAAGAAACCCAAAAGACGCACAGATTTAACTCTTTACCCCCTGTTTGACCACAGGTAAACTACAATAAATATGGATGGTACGTTCATCACAACAACCTATACGTCAATTTGGTCTATTATAGTGCAACCCTTTTGCGGAGCGGAGTAGTATGGATTACGTTTTGACCATCACCCTAGCGGCTAATGTTGTTGTTCTCGCCGCGCTGGGGGTTTATCTTGTGCGCAACCGCCGGGCAAACGCCCGGTTGCTCGCACGTGAACAAAAAAAGCGGGTAAATCTGCGTCGGGAATTGGTGGTCGTCAATGAGAAAGAGGCTGCTTGCCGCAAGCGCAATCAATTCCTGCGTGAACTGCTTTCCCTCTCGCATGATGCCATACTGGTCTTTTCCGTTGATCACCAGGATGAGCCGCTTACATTTATGTTTGCCAACCAAGCAGCACAAGATCTGCTGGCCTACCCGGAACAGGAATTGCGGGAACTATACCCCGTCGACATCGAGTTGATTCCTGAGCCGGGAACCCCCCAGCCTCGACCGGATGCAGATCACCTGCAGATTGGGAATCAAAAAAGCATCGAAACGAAACATGGCTTTGCCCGCTCTCTGATCCGAAAACAACTCCAGGCAGCGCGGGATGGACGAGAAACCGAGCGCGAAGCCCAGCTCATCACGAAAGAAGGGCATGTAATACCCGTTCGGTTGCAAACCTTCTATCTGCCGGAGCAGAACGGGGAGGATTACTTTGTGTATACCGCTGTCGACATTCGCGTAGCGCGTAAACGAAGCAGACAACTGCTTGCCTCGGAACATGCCTACCAGACCCTGTTCCAGGCCGCCCGCATCGGCATCGCCCACTACGGCCCCGACCGTACGCTGCTACATGCGAATGCCGCCTGCCTGAGAATCTTTGGTTCTCCGACAGTAGAAGAATTACGCGCTCTACCCCTCTTCCGCCTTCCGGCATTGGACGAGACTGTCCAGACGAAAATTCTGCGGGGCGAAGATGCTCAAACCGAAATCACGCTCGACTTCGATCAACTCATCACGCACAGTCGATTTGTCACCCGCCGTCATGGCAAGGCGTTTCTGGAGCTATTCATACAAAATCTTGGTCGGGATGCGGACCACCAGCACCGGGGATACCTGGTACAGATCGCCGACCGAACCGAACTACGGCAAACGGAATCAGCGCTCGAATTACGCGAAACGCAATTACTGCATGCCCGCAAGATGGAAACGATTGGCACCATGACAGGCGGCATTGCCCACGACTTCAATAACATCCTGATGCCAATACTCGGCTACTCCGAGATCAGTCTCGACTTTTGCCAGGATAGCCCCGAGCTCAAGGAATTCATCACCGAAATCCGCAACGCATCCCTTCGCGCCAAGGAACTGGTCAGTCAAATCCTGATCTATTCGCGCCAGACGGATGAGGAGGAATCGCTGATTCGCCTGAGCCCGATCATCAAGGAGGTAGCAAAGCAACAAGGCCGCGTGTTAGGACCCGACATAACAGTCGCCTGTAAACTCCGGACCGAGAATGATCTCGTTCTTGCCAATGCCACCCAGATTCACCAGATCCTAACGAATCTTTGTACCAACGCTGGCTATGCCATGCGGGAAACCGGCGGGAATCTCGATATCCAGCTTTCGGCCTTTAACCAAGGCTGGCGCCATCGACACGAATTCCCGCAACTCCGCAAAGGGACCTACTTGCGGATTTCGGTGCGGGATTCGGGCCCGGGGATATCGGAAGATCTTCGTGAAAAAATCTTTGATCCCTTCTTTTCCACCAAGCCGCATGGTGAGGGCACCGGCATGGGGCTTGCCGTCGTACAAAGCATCGTAGACGCTTCGGGTGGGGCAATCGCGCTTGATTCAAGTGAAGGTGAAGGTGCCACGTTTCACATTGCCCTCCCTCTCGTTGAGGCACAAGCCAAGCCGGAGGCATCTGACTGGTCTCCGACCCCAGCCAGTGGTGGCACCATTCTGTTCGTGGATGACGATCCCGCCATCGCCCAGCTTGCGACCGTTCTCTTGCAGACGCTTGGCTTCACACCCTACGTTTATACAGACCCAACCAAGGCGCTTGAGTATCTGGAAAAGCAGGCCCCTGACATTGACGGTCTCATCACAGATCAAGTTATGCCGGATTGTACGGGCCTCGAATTGGCACAGCAAGCAGCCCGAATGAAACCGGGGTTACCCATTCTTATCTGCACCGGGTTTCCGGGTCGCGTCGACCTTGAGCAAGCCAGACAGATCGGGATTAAAGGCATACTGCTCAAACCGGTTGGACGAAAAGAGCTGGGCCAGGCACTGGAGAAAATCCTACGGGGTGAAAGCTTGCCGGAAACGCATTTACAGGAGCAAACGGGCAGCTATCCACCAAAGGATGGTGCAGAGAGCGAGGAGGACTAGTTCCCTGCGGCGGCGCGCCACACGAATGGCGCGCCTGGCTGGAAGCACAGTACCGAAATCCTTGCGCAGCAAAAACATTGCCACTTGATCATGACGCGCCTTGCGCCCGGCAATGCCTTCAGTTATGCGGTCGCTACTGGTGCGGTTCGCGTGCGGTGCATGCCGGAAGTGGCCACTCCGGCTGAGAACCCCTGTCCAACGACCTGCATGCAACTTGTTCCTGCGTGTGCTTCTCATTATCGGCCTACACCCAATATCCATACAGGATAGCCAGGATAACCATTGTGATGACCAATGGCAGCGAAAACGCAATACCCGCTTTCAGCCAGAAGCCCCAACCGAAACGGCTGGCACTGTTCCATGCTGCTGCCGGATGAGCCGTTGCATCCGCCCCCGAGCGATCCAGCCGCTGGGCATCCAGCCGCGCTACCGATGTGTGATATGTCGATCGCATATTTTCCAATAGCGCTAAGGCATCATCCAGTTCCTCTTCAAACCCGGCATCCGACCATTGATCCTCCCGGATGCTGCGCAGCTCTTTCAACATGTCCGTAAAATCCTTACGGCTTACCGTAACCATCTCAAGCAAGCGCGTTAACCGGACCTCTTCTTTTCCCAGCAGCAAGGATTGCCTGCTCAACTGCTCGATCAAAGCCTTTTTGCCTTCTTCATATTCATGTTGCTTGCGGTTCAGCTCGCGTAACTCCCGACGCGCATTTTCCAATTCATTCTGTCGCATCTGGAGCCGTTCGATTTCTTCCGCCGCATCTGCAACCTGTTCGACAATCTGCTCCTTGCGGCGTGCCATCTCCTCCGCCGCATTTGTTTCCGAGGGCTGTACCTCATCCGCATCCTGATCCGGCATGACCAGATCTGTATCAATAAACGATTTTGCCATAATCCTGTTCCTTTCCGTCCCATCCCATCATGGAATCACCAATACCTGCCCAATCCGCAGGGCAACCGAATCTCCTAGTACTTCCCGGTTGGCACGTTGAATCAAACGCCACTTTGTTGCATCGCCATAGACACGATGCGCAATCACAGACAGCGAATCATTGGGCCTAACCGTGTAGGTGCGCGGCGGGGCCTCCGATGCGGCATCATCGGAGGTTGCTGCATCCGGCACTGGCACACGTTCTTCCGTTTCCATAGCAAGTTTGCGGCTTTGCAGTCTGTCGATTTTCTCTTGCATCTGCTTGATGTGGACCCGATGTATGCGGTTCGTTTCCTCCAATGCGCTGACTTGCTCGCGAGCCTGATCCAGTTGTGCCGTCAGGGTAGCGTTTTGCTGCTGTAAGGAAGGATCGCTATCAGCAGCATTGGTGTCCCGTGAGACTGTAACAACGTCTTCCTCTCCGCGTTCCTCCAGTTCCTGCTTCACCCGCTTGTAAAAGGCCAGCGCTGCTTGCCGGATCCGGTCCTCCACCATATCACGCTTTTCCGTTGCCGGACGCAGATCCAGATAGCGTCGGTAGTGATAAATGGCCCGGATATAGTCCTGCCCCTGATCATGCAGCAGTAAGGCTAAATCTAGATGCGGACGAACCAGATTCGGATCCACCTCAAGCACTTGCTCCAAGATGTTACCGGCCTCAGGATACTGCCCCTCCTCCAGCAACTCATATGCGCGTGCAACACGGCGATCATTTTGTTCACGGGCATCCAGAAAGCCGGCGCGGTTACAACCGGTTCCGCACAGGCATAAAACGATCAGGCCCCACACGGCAGCAATCCCCCCATGTTTGGATGGGGGCAATCCTTTGGTGCTGCCAAGGTGTAGCGAGAGGCGCATCCACCTCCTGCGCAAGAGTGGCATGCCCCTCGTTTCTGATAAGAGTATTCCGTTTGCCTGCATATTCAAGTCTTACGCAAAACTGCCTTATATTGCAATCCTCTTAGCCTACTCAGAAGGAATAACCCCAAGTAAGGGTGATGCCGAGAGAATCACGGGCAAACTCCAGATCCGGATTATCCGAGGTCCGGGCGGCATGCTGGGCATAGGCGCTGCAGCGGATGCGCTCTGTAACCCTGAACCCCGTGCGCAATGCCAATGTCAAGGTCTCGTAATCGCTAGTGTTTTCCACAGCTGTTGTCACATCTTCCTCGTCCCCGGTCGCATCAGTCGCTGGTGCCCGCCCGTCGTTAAAACGAAAGGCATAGGTAGCACTGAATCGTAGAGGAATGCGGCGCGTAAGCTGCGTTTTTACGGTCAGCGTAGTCGACCAGTCCTCGTAGCTAGTACGCTCTGTATCCTGAGGGTCAACCGATCGGTACGTAGACTCGAGTTGCCCGGGCAGCCAAAGCCCCCCCCACTGGAAGGCATAGCGCACATCATCGGTAATATCCACGCCACCATCAAAAGCCTCCGCAATGGAGCGTTGGGCCGATAACCGTTGGGATTTTGTTCCCGGCAAGTCGTGGTTCAGTGCAATCGACGCATACAGGCTATCCTGCGTATCGGTGTCATCGGTATCCTCCCTGTCTACCCGAGAGAATTGTTGCCCGAGCGCCACATCCAGCCCCACCGACCGCGTGAGTTGCAACCCGGTAAAGGCGTGTGCACCATAGATGGAGCTATCCGGCCGCCCACCGTCCTCACCCAGGCTTTGGGATGCGTTCAAAACTATGCCCGCAGCGGAAAACCGATTCATCTGCCGCCGATACATGCCCATTTCCCTATAGCGAACCGCGCGCTGCCGATCAAATTCGTCAGATTGGGGGATGGTATCAGAGCGGGATACCGAAGCCGAAACAACATCCTCTCCCCCTGCCTGCCAATCCCAGTCCGCACCCACGGTATTTTCGAATACCTTATATTCGCGACCACCTAAGCGGTCGCTGAAACCACGTGTGTCGATATAATCCGTCAGGTACAAAATGTCATCATACACAAAAATACGGCTATTACGTCCCGGCTGGAACTGGGTCGAAAACGTGGCAAAAATACCTTCATCGGTCAGATCCACATAAAAGGCATCCTCCTGGGTACCGAGCGGATAGTAGAAATACGAAGCTTGCACATTGACCGACAGATCCATCCGAGGCGTAAGAATCATATAGTTGTCGAACTGTGCTCGAACCGTGAGGGGGAACTCGTACCCACCCTCATTCACCTCACCGCGTCGCGTTCCATCCAGAAAATCCTGTCCCTGGCCGCTGAAACGGGTATACCGGTACCCCGCACTCAACCCAATGCCAAGATTGGAGTAAAACGGTCCAATGCGTATGGTAGCATCTGTAGGGGGCGATACTTCGCGGTGCTGGTCATACCGTAACATCGTATTGGCACCCGCACTCCGGTCAGACCCACGTCCCCTGCTGCCGACCTGTGCCTTGCCGGGCATCCGCATTGTTACCGATTGCGGCAGCGGACGCGGTTCCGCCATTGTATCGTCCATTTCTATCCCGGGGGCTTCCTCTTCCACGACTTCAATCATGTAACGATCCGTCTGGGCTTGCACAGCTTGCCCTGCCCCCAGGATGCACATACATGCGATGCCAACCATCTGTTCCCAGGCGTATCTCATATTATTCATTTTTTGCATTCATCTCCCTTTTTTCGTACATCTGCAACGTGGTTGCTGCTTGTCCAAATCCTTCCCACTGCGCTATCCATGTGTAGCGTTCATTTATAATATGCCAGAACCGTTCAGCATCTGCTGGTGCAAGGGGTACCACCCCGGGCGCGGCAATGGCAAACCCATACCCACTAAAGGCGGCATAGGCAGCATCCGTTTGGTGCAGGGTCTCGATCATACGGGCACGATTCATAACATGACACTTCGCTGCTTTTGCATCTGACAGATCCGGAAAATAGCAAAAGGGACCCAATTCCCATCCGGCGGGTACGCGCATCCCAGCCTCAACCGCAAGATAGGTATCCTGCGTTAATAACAGGGACGTATCGCCTGTATGCGGCATATCTCGCAGGGTATCTGCCACACGTCGTAGCTGCCCCATCTGGCTTTCGGTGCGAAGCGGCCACCAGATCCGGTCCCGGTCGGCAAGCATCCAGTTTTGCAGCAGCGGAGAGGAAACACTACCCAAGGCCAGCAGGAGCAGTAGGGCGACGGTCAAGACGGAAGCATGTGCTTGCCACCTTTCGAGCTGCTGCGCCAACTGGCTTCCCACCCAAACGGCAAGCAGAGGCATGATAAACACTTGGTAATCATCATACGGGAAAGCAGCACTGATATGCACCAAGGTTACCGCAACAACCCCCAGGCCCACGAGCCAGGCTGCCACATCCTGCTTTGCATCACGATCCTGCCTCCCTGTGCGAGCAGGCGAAACAGACGGTAACAACCAAGCCAACACCCCCATCATAAGCAGAGGCGCATACCCGCGAACCCAACGCAAGAGAAAACCAAGCTTATAGACAGCCACCTCCAGGCCGCTGCCTGCACTGCGGCCGGCGTGGTAGTCGAGCAGGCCGAAGCGCATGCCCTCCGGTGCCAGCAGCAAAAAAGGCCCGAGCAGCACCGTGAGCCCTATCGTGCCTCCAATGACCATACCCCCTAGCAGAAACCAATAGGGGCGGGTGTAGCGGAGGTTCCATCCGCGAACCAGCAGGGTCAGCCACCAGGCCGGCAGTAAAATGCCAGCGGAAAGCCTGGTGCTGGCCGCCCCTGCCAGCAATATGCCCCCCCCAGCCCCCAGGATTCCAATCCATGCTACCTCTACTCGCTGTTGCGCTTGGACCGCTTCTTGCATACGACGCCAGCCGGTATCGAGAACGATCAGTGCCGCCATAACCAATAGCCCTGCTAGCGCATATGTCTTCACAATGGTCGTGAAATACACATGATACAGGTTTAATCCCAAAAAACCGCATGCCAATACAGCAGCGCGTCGCATCAAGGGCTGCGAACGTTTCGTCATCCGTCGCGCTTGCAGCATAACCAAGCCCAATGTGGCCACAGCCAGACCAGCCGTAAAGACCCTGCCTGCCAGTATCCCCCCCACTGCAACCAGGGGCCAGATCATGGCATATACATAGCTCATCAATGGCCCTTGCGTGGAAGCAAAATCGCGATATGGCATCTGCCCCTCGGCCACCAGGCGCCCGGCATAGAGATACCACCCCTCATCCTGATTCAGCCCCCCTACCCAGGCGCAGAGCGCAACAAACACAAGCATCCCCGTTACAAACACGGGCCAGAATAGCACCTTCCAGTGCCTGCTGGTTCTCCAACCTTGTGTTTGCTCTTGCGTGTGCATTCGTTACGATCCAGGATGAACAATCGGCTGGCCTGCCTTGCAAAGCGGGCATTCTTCCGGTTCCCATACCGTGGGGGCCATCTGCACCAAGCTGATCACTGGTGCGTCAAGCTTCGCCTGCCCGGCACTGCGGTCCACGAGTACGGCAACGGCGGCAACATCGCCGCCCCCGGCTCGGACGAGATCCATGGTTTCCTGCACCCTGCCGCCACGCGTGATCACATCTTCCGCAACGACATACCGCTTGCCTGCCTCAATCTGGAACCGACGCATGGCCAAAACACCATCCTGCTTCTCGGCAAAAACAGACATCACGCCCAAGGCCCTTGCCACTTCGTGCCCGACAACCAAACCGCCTAAGGCCGGAGCAATAACGACATCGCCCCGCAGCCCCGTATCGTCCTGTACCTTTTGCACCAGCGCCCGGCATAAGCGCTCCGCTAGATCCGGGAACCGCAGCGCCAACGCACACTGGAAGAATCGATCGCTATGCAAGCCGGATCGCAAGCAAAAATGCCCCTCCAAAAGGGCACCGCTCCCGGCAAATGCCGCCAGAATATCCGTTTCCGTCATTATATCCTTTTCCTCGCTCATAAGTCTTCTCTCCTTTGCCCAGAAGGGCTCTGCTACCGTTCCAGTCGAATGCCCCGCCGTATAAATGTGGGAATATCCAGGTCTTCCCCATCCAGAATGGTTGCCTTGCTATGCGCAAAGCGCCCACGCCCGATCTTGGTCCCTTCCAGATTCAGCTCCTCTTGCGAAGCGCGCGGTCCCGGCCCCTTGCCCTTTACCGTTTGCCCCTTGCGAACCTCCCGCACCGTGACCGAAACCTTTCGCTTCGGTTCCGGCACAAAAACCGCCATGAAAAAGCGGTTCCGCCAGGCGCGATGCAACGCAACCCCCACATGCAAACCGACATTCTCAGTCAACATGCCCTGGAGGGGGGTAAGTGCCCGTTCGACCTCTGACAGCGCCAGATCGCGACTGCTACAGATACATGCGACAGCTCCCTTGGCCGATCTCAGGTGCTCGCGCAATGGCACGGCTGTTTTCCCCTCCAGCAACATGGTATGCGTGGCATCCACGCGGGCATCCCCGGTGCCCATACCAAAGAAAAAACGACAGTAGCCAGCCCCGCGTTCCAGCAGGGTTTGCAAATCCGTTTTATCCAATGCCAGCAGGCCCGGACATGCAAGCGTTTGCCAGATGCAGAATACGGCTGCCGCCATGGCTTCATCCGCCCGACCGAATGCCCGCTCCAGATTCGGTTCCGCTACCGTATCCAGTAATGCATCATTCGCCACAACCGAGACAAAATCTGCCGCAGCAACCAGGGATTGCAGGGCCTCGGTTGCGCTGCGCTGACGGACCTCCCCCTCAAACGCAAAAGGGGTGGTGGCAACTGCCACCGAAAACACCCCCGCTGCTTGTGCAAGTCGTGCGAGCACCGGCAGCGTGCCACCGGCCGTCCCTCCGCCTAAACCGCCAACCATCACCAGCAAATCACAATCCGTCAATAGTCCGCGCAACATATCCGCATCGCGCTCTGCCATCGAGCGTCCCAGTTCCAGGCTACCCCCACAGCCACCCTGCGCGTCTGATCCCTTGCCGATCTGCACCTTGGTCTGTGCGTGAGAACGCACCAGGACCTCTTCATTCGTATGCAGCGCCGCCACAGTGGCACCTGCCCCCGGATCCCCTAACAAGTGTTCAAGCACTTTGATGCCAGAATGCCCGGCCCCTACTACACACACCCTAGGCATGCCCTCGTGGGTGGATCGTACCAGCTTGAATATATGCGTAGCTGCCATGCCTCTTTGCCCTTCTCCATCCTGTCCGTGTTACCGCCCCAATAAGGAACGTACCTTCCCGAAAAACGAAAACCGTGCTTCTTCCTGTTGGAGTTGCATACGCAAGGCGTAGTCGACGAGCCCATGACAGGTCGCATACTCTGGCCCCGTTGCCTCGTGGCCCCCCGCAATGCGCGTTTCGCCCGCCAGCCGTGCCGGACGGGCCATAACCCCGAATACCTGCTCGGCGAGTTCCGTAATGCCTCGCAGATGCGCACCGCCGCCAGTAAGAACCACTCCGCTTCCTGCGCGGGACAAGACTTGCTCTTGATCGAGGCGCTTCTTTACTTTCTGCAGCGTCTCTTGCATGCGGGCATGAATAACCGTATGCAGGGCTGACAAGCGGATCTTGCGGGTTGCACCCCCCACGTCTCCCGGTACTTCCACGTACTCCGGCCCAGCAGTCTCCGTTACTACTGCCATGCCGTATTCGCGCTTGAGCTGCTCCGCTCTGGCATGTGGCAGATGAAACGCCATGACCAGATCATTGGTGACATGATCACCACCCACCGCCAGTGACCCGCCGCAACTAATGACATTGTTCGCATACGCAAGATAATCCGTAGTCCCCCCCCCGAGATCTACAACTACGACCCCACCGCGTTTTAACGCCGGCGTTGAAACCCCCAACCCCGATGCCAGACCGCCGAAGACAATATCCTGCATATCGAATCGGGCCCCCTCTACTACTCGCTGCAAATTTGCAATGTGCGTGCGGGAGGCATGGATGCCCAGTATCGAAAGCTCGAGTTTGTTACCTACCATACCCAGCGGATTCACAACCCCCGCATTATCATCCACCTTGTATAACTGGTTGATCGTATGCAGCATGTCGCGATCGCCCGACAAATGCACCGTTCGTGCCAATTCCTCCACATCTTCAATATCCTCTTCCATAACCGTCTGATTGGCACCGCGGATCGGGCTCGTGCCCAGGTAAGACTGTCCCTCGATGTGACCACCCGCAATCGAGACCACCACTTCATTGACCGTCACATCACTTTTCGCCTCGGCCTCACTAACGGCTTTTCGCACACACGGTATAACGCGCTCCAGATTCACCAGCTCGCCCTTGCGTACCCCGGCAGATACACATTCGCCCTTGCCAAGAATGACAACGCTATTGTCCTCCTGTAATTCGCCAACCAGCGCTACGACTTTCGACGTCCCGATATCCAACCCGACAACCGGATCCATACTCCTCCTTCTATCGCACGAAAATTCTTCCAGGAATCGTTGCATCGAACTGCGTACGCCCACTTCGGTCCTCTTGCGCCACCCGGCGCAACTGTTCCAGCCGTACCAGCAAATCCTTGCGCGAAACATCCGTGTTGTTTCCCATGTCCTCCCAGGAGAGCCGGGCTTCCTTGATGCCATCTGCCGTTAGGACATGAATAAGCAGAAAATCCGTTTGGTGTACATCCACCCCCATGATGCGAAGCCCGACCTCCGGATTGTCACAGACTTCGATCACCTCCAATGCGGCCCGCAAGCGGCCCTGCACATAGTCCCCCGGGCTCAGGGCGATCCGATCTGCACCAATCACAACGGGCAAACGATGCAACCCGGTGCGTAACCGGTAGACAAACCCCGTCCGGTCGACCACCAGCGACCCCCTTTGCCCCAGTCGTGCCAGTGCTTGCCGTTCGAGCACCACAAAGGACAAGGTATCCGGTAACATTCGTTGTACCTGGACCGACCGTACAAGGGGATTGCGCTCCAGGTACTGTTGCGTCAGCGAACGAATGCGAAACGAAAACAAATTGGTTCCCGGCTTAATGCCAACATACGCCAGATACTCCCGAATCAGCGGTTCCGTCTTGATATTGCCCGGCATGACCTCAATCGTCTCAATCTGGAAACGGTCATTCTCAACAAAAAGCACATTCTGCAAAAACAGCATACTGGCGTACGATACGGCTCCTACCACTATCAGCGTGACAAGAGTAAGCAGAACGCCCGCTATCACATGATGTTGTGGACCTGCTTTGCTGCGTTTCCGGGATCGAACATGCAGTCTTTTGGCTGGCTCACTTCGATATCGTTTCGATTGGTTGCGTGTCCGGCTCATACGGAATCACCCTCCCCGCTACCCATATCCATCGGTTTTCCGCAGCGCGCGGTTTCCACCATTTGCTCGCAAAGCCGATCAAACGGCACCCCAGCCGCAGCAGCGGCCTTGGGTAAGAGACTAGCCTCCGTCAGCCCTGGGATCGTATTGACCTCAAGCGCTTGGGGCGTACCATCTGGAGCCAGACGAAAATCCACGCGGGCACTCCCTTCGCACCCCAGGTGCTGAAACGCCTGCCAAGCATGCTCCTGCAGCATCCTGCTGCACGCAGCCGGCAGGTCTGCCGGCACCACATAGTGGGTTCGATCCGTTAGATACTTCTGCTGGTAACCATACCAGTTGCCGTCAGAGACAATTTCGACCACGGGCAGCGGGGTATCCACGAGGATACCAACCGTCACTTCCCTGCCGGGCACATAGGCCTCGACCAACACGCGCGCATCGTACTGCCAGGCGTCTGCAAGAGCGGGTTGGTATTCGTCGAATCGATCCACCCGGTGCACACCGATACTGGACCCTTGACACGCGGGCTTCACAACCGCCGGCAAGGGAAAATCCTTCCAATGCGCCCCACGCTCACAGACGACATAGTCCGGCGTCGGGACCCCGGCCGCCAGAAAAGCTTCCTTTGTCAAAACTTTATCCATAGCCATTCGGCTTGCCCGTACTCCGGAACCCGTATACGGAATGCCCTGTTGCTCGAGGAGCTTCTGTACGCCGCCATCTTCGCCAAAGGTGCCATGCAGCGCCACAAATACCGTATCGATGCCAACCGGCAAACGCAATGCCCGTGTTGTCACATCCACCACATCTACCTCATATCCGCTACGCGATAATGCCGCAGCCGCAGCCTTACCACTACGCAGGGAAATCTCGCGTTCAGCCGAAACGCCGCCTAGCAGCACGGCCACATGTTTACATCGATGTTTTCGTTCTGCCACCTTGTTTACTCCAGACAAACTACTTCGCGCACCAACGGCACACCGTGCAACCGTTCAACCCCGTCTTCCACCAACCGGATCACGGCCAGAACGTCCGACGCCGTTGCTTCCGCTTCCGCCACAATAAAATTCCCATGCCGCCCCGACACCGTCGCCCCCCCAACCTGTAGCCCCTTGAGGCCAGCCTCCTCAATCAGCCGCCCCGCATAGGTTCCGGGCGGATTCCGGAACACAGACCCCGAACAACGCAACCCTTCCATCCAGGCGCGCTTTTCACGAATAACAGCCCGTTCGGCCTGCATCTCGCTTCGATAGCCCGGCTCCATCGCAAAACAGGCTTCCGTAACAACAAACGTACGAAGAGATTCACAGCCCCGGTACCCCCAGTCGAGCTCATTCGCCTGCAATATACTACCTTCTCCGTTCCGGTTCAAACCACGAATCCATAAAATTCGTTCCCTGATCTCGTGGCCATAGGCACCCCCATTCATACGCAGGATGCCACCAACGCCCCCCGGCACCTTTTCCAGGAACGTAAGCCCCTGCAGCGCCTGCTCCGTCAGCCATTCCTGCAGAGCATCGATGCGTACCCCGGCCCCTACCCGTACCAGATCTCCATCCCGCTGGATCGCTTGAAAGCAAGCCCCCGTCAGGCGGATGACAACGCCCCGGACCCCCAAATCGCTGACCAGCACATTGCTGCCGGCCCCCATGATATGCACCGGAAGCGCTTTGGCTACACAAAACCGAAGTACAGCCGCCAGATCCGCCTCATTGGCCGCATCAACCAGGCAGTCCACTCGTCCCCCCAATTGATAGGTTGTTGCCTGTCCGATCGGGGCGTCGTAGCAGATACGCGACGCCCCCGCTCGTTGCGGTAAGCAAGCCCCCGCATGAGACATGCCCCGCAGGTCCTGCACAACCGCATGAGCCACCCCATCCACATCCCCTGCCCCGATCACCAGGAGCAAGTCACCAGGCTGCAGACTGGCAGCCAGATACGCACCAGCCTGCTGGAGGCTATTCGCCAACAGTGGAACCGGCGCACCGCCTATCCGTCGAAAGGCTGCATACAAATCAGAAACCGTTCCACCGGGCACCTTTGCCTCCGATGCCGCATATACAGGCGTTAGCACCAAGGTGTCCACACCGGCAAAAGCAGGCGGAAATGTATCGCGAAGCGCTACCGTCCGTGAATAGCGATGCGGCTGGAACACCGCTACAATGCGTCCGGCATGCTCGGCCCGCGCCATCCGGACCAAAGCCGCAATCTCCGTTGGGTGGTGCGCATAATCCGATACGACCCGAACCCCATTCACATCGCCAATCAACTCATAGCGGCGGGCCGGTAAGCCAACCCGTTCTACAGCAGCAGGAATACCATCCGGCACAACCCCCAAAAGCAGGCAGGCCGCTACCGCGCCCAATAGATTGCTCACATTGTGTACCCCCGGAAGCGACGCTGGAACCGGAATCTGCAGGAAATGCTCAGGCGTACGTACAACCAGCAATCGGTCATCAGCATGCCATATGCCCCGAATGGCAGCCTCTTGTCCGAATCCATAGCCGATCGCCCTCTGCCCACAGGCCAGTGCCAGCCGGGAGGCATTTACATCATCCACACAAAACAGCACCTGCTCGGCTTGGACCATAAACCTTTCGAAACAGGCATAAAACTCCTTCTCCGAGGCAAAATGCTCCATGTGGTCAAAATCCACATTTGTAACGAGGGCCAGTTGTGGTGCATAAGCGGCGAGCGTACCGTCACTCTCGTCCGCTTCCACGACGAGTGGGCCACCATCCCCCGGGCCAGCCGGCATGGAATAGGCAGCACTCCTTCCGCCGATACACCAGCCGGGCGCCTGATCCATCAGCAGGGTTGCCAGTAACGTTGCCGTGGTCGTTTTCCCATGCGTGCCGGCAACCGCAATTGCATGGGGGGTCAGACCTACGATGGCTGCCAAGACAAGTCCCCGCTGCACAACCGGAAGTCCGGCCTCACAAGCGGCAGCCACCTCATCCATCTCTATTGCAATTGCCGTAGAGCGCACCACCCACGCAGGCAGGCCATCAACATGCGCACGATCATGCCCGATCATCACTGGTATCCCGGCAGCCGTCAGCATGTCGGTATAGCTACTCTCCCGCTGGTCGCATCCGGTCACGGGCAAACCATGTGACCGTAACAACAAGGCCAAACCAGCCATGCCGACGCCACCGATCCCGATCAAATGTACCGGGGCACGGCGATCCATCAGCTCTTGTATTTCCTGCGTGTCTGCTCGCTTGTTCAATCCTACCTCCAAAGCCCAAAACCATACACACACAACGCCCAGGACGAAAGCATGAAAACACGGATTGTATTGCATCACAGCCCGAATTTTTGTACACAGCCAGCATCCGAAATGCTGTCCATTGATTGTTGTTTGAAAGGAACCCTACGTATGCCGAAAGCCTGTGATCTGAAAAAAGGAGACATCATTCTCCTGCAATCCGTACCGCACACCCTGGAAGATGTGCGCATTACCACGCCCTCTGCCCGCGGCGCATCCAGCCTATACCATTTCCGGTTCCGGAATCTCCAGACCCGCACCAAGGTCGACCAGACCTGCAAAGGCGACGATGCCTTTGCGCCCTGCTCCTTTGAGCGGCGACCCGTGCAGTTTTCCTATCAGCAGGGCGATGATGTCATTTTTATGGATTTGCAGGATTATAGCGAAATCCCCTTTAAAGCCGAAGATATCCAGGAGCAGCTCCGCTATCTTACCGATGATCTCGAAGGCATCCAGGTCATGATATGCGACGACCGGCCCATCGGGCTCGAACTGCCCCCTGTGGCCACCCTGCAGGTCGTCGCGTGCGACCCCGCCATGCGTGGAGCCTCCGCCACCGCGCGCACCAAGAATGCCGTCCTCAGTACCGGCCTCGAAATCCAGGTGCCGGAATACCTCGAGCGTGACCAAATCGTGCGCGTAGACACCCGGACGGCCGCCTTTCTGGGGCGGGCCTGATCCCCCCACGCCCCGATCAGACCTTTTTGTGCTGCAAACGCGTAATCGCCAGCCCACCCACAAGACAGATAATCCCGATCCCCATGCGGATCGCATGTACCTCCTCGCCAAAGACCAGGAGCGACACCAGCACCGCCAGCGGAATCTTGAAATTATTGCAGGCAGCCAGAACCCCGGCATTGACGCGACGCGCACCCTGGTTCCAGCAGTAGAAGCCGAGGGCCGACGGCACCAGCCCCAGATACAAAAGTACCAGCCAGGCATCCCAGCCCAATCCGAACCCGGCATCATGCCGTCCCAGATAGGCAACCATGCCCGCTAAACATGCCCCACCCAGGTACAGCAGCGCATAATGCTCCAAGCCGTTGCCGGAGCGTCCCCGCCGTTCACACAGCAACTTGTACTCCACCTGCCCTACCGCAAAACAGACATTCGAAACCTGGATCAGCAAGATGCCCTGCAAGGCCCCCCCCGAGGGACGCCCGGTCAGGATCGCCCCGCCCATAACCGCCAGTAGAGCCGCCAGAAAATACAAGACATGAAACCGTCCCCGGCGCCAGTCATGCAGCAAGGTCACATACACCGGTGTAAATACCGTAAACAGGGCCACCTCATGACCAGCCAGAAACCGGAATGCATAAATATAGGCAAGATACATAACGCCATACTGCACCGCGCCAATCCCTGCCAGCCAGAACCCTTCGGCCAGCCGTATCTTTCGCAGCCGCAAAAACGGCAGGAATACGACACAAGAAATGGCCAGCCGCAGAAACGAGACCATGACCGCATCCGCCCCCGCCAGATAGCGGCCAATCAACCCGAACGAAAATGCAAACAACACCGATGCTACTATCAGATACCCCATGCCCCTCTCCCTCTTGCCAATACCTTCTCCCCAAAGCATTCGCCCCTTGACTTCCCGCCCGCACATATGCCTCACTATATACCAAAGCAACCGCATACATCTTGCCAACGGCATTCCATCAATGAAATGCCATAGACACAAGGAGAAAGCCATGGAATACCGCACACTCGGCCGCACCGGCATCAAAGTAAGTCCCCTCTGTCTGGGATGCATGAACTTTGGTGGACGCACCCAACCCGAAGTCTCCTACAAAATCATCGACCACGCCATCGCTGCCGGCATCAACTTTATCGATACCGCCAACGTATACAGCCGCGGCAAAAGCGAAACCGTAACCGGCGATGCCCTCCAGCGCAATGGCAAACGCGACAGCATTGTCCTGGCAACCAAAGTACACGGAAAAATGGACGACGACGATCCCAATGCATCCGGCAATACGCGGCGTCACATCATCCAGCAGTGCGAAGCCAGCCTGAAGCGCCTGCAGACCGACTGGATCGACCTCTACCAGATCCATCGTCCGCAGTCATCCATTCCCATTGACGAAACCCTGCGTGCGCTCGACGACCTCATTCGCGCCGGCAAGGTCCGCTATGCGGGCACCAGCACCTTTGCGGCCTGGCAGGTCGTCGAGTCCCTCTGGGTCTCCAAGGAGCTCGGACTCAACCGATTCGTCTGCGAGCAGCCGCCCCTTAACCTGCTCGACCGCCGGGTCGAACGCGAATTGCTCCCCATGGCCCGAACCTACGGTATTGCCACCATCCCCTGGAGTCCGCTTGCAGGCGGTCTCCTGACCGGCAAATATCGCAGCGGACAAAAAGCCCCGGCCGGTTCCCGCTTTGCGGGGCGCGAGGAATCCGCCCGCTACAATGAAACCGTTCTAAAAGTCGTCGACCAACTCGATCCCGTCGCCAAAACCCTTGATTGCAGCCTCTCCCAGCTTGCGCTGCGCTGGTGCATGGATCAGCCCGGCGTTACCAGCCCCATCATCGGGCCGCGTACCCTCGAACAACTCGACGACAATCTCGGTGCCTTCGAAGTCTCCCTCACCGAAGAAACCCTCAGCACCATCGACAACATCGTCCCCCCCGGCTCCGTGGTTGCACCCTTCTATCAGGCCGACTTCGGTCCCCATACCCATCGCGTCTGATCCCGCACACCTCGCCACAGCAACGAAGGACGGGGCGGGGTCCTGCCCTTCGGACGCCAGAAAGCGCTTGCCTTATCCACAAATTGCGGACTTGCTTCGATTGCGTCTGCGTGTAAGGATGTGGGTATGAAAACGAAAGCAAACGTAAAGCCCACAACGCCACCTGCGAAATGGGTGGACGAATATGGGGATTATCTATATCGCTACGCGCTGATGCGCCTGAAGGATCCGGTAAATGCCGATGATGCTGTCCAGGAAACGTTTCTGGCAGGCATCAAGGGGCTGGATCAGTTTGACGGACGGGTTGACGTGAAGTACTGGTTGCGGGGCATCCTGCGCAATAAGATCGTGGATTATATCCGTAAGAGCTCCCGCGAGACACCCGTCGAAAAGGAAGAGACGTTGGATGTGCTCGACTCTTTCACCTATAAGGCATTCGGGGTTGCCGAGCGTTCGCCCAAACCCTGGCAGTTTGCGCCCGAACGGGAGTTCGAAAAGGCCGAATTCTGGAAGGCGTTCGAGACGTGTGTAAATAAGCTGAGCGACACGATGCGCAAGGCGTTTGTCATGAAAATGATTGACGGCATGGATTCAGCAGATGTGTGTAAGGCTTTGGACATCCAACCGAACAATTTGTGGGTTTTAAATCATAGGGCCCGTGGGCAGCTCAAGACGTGCTTGGAAAAGCACTGGGATCGCGAAGAGGAATAAATGCTTACTTGTAAACAGGTATCTAGGGCCCTAGCCGAACAGGATTACCAGGACATGTCGTTCTGGCGTAAAGTTGGACTGCGGGCGCATGTTTTTTCCTGCTGCTTTTGCGGCAAATTCAACCGCAACATCATGCTGTTTCAGGATATGGCCAGAGGGTACCGGAACTTCGAAGAACAGGATACGCAGCCTGCACCGGATGATGCCAAGCAAAAATGGCAGAAGCAGATCCAACAGGAAAAACCTACCGGGTAGCTCCTGATATGCATCAGGGCGATAGCCGTCCCTTGCACCAAGATCCATCCTGCTCGCGGGTAAACACAATCCGGTCATGCAGCCGGTGCTCGCCCCCCTGCCAGAATTCCACCCGGGTCGGTTGCAGCAAATAGCCGCCCCAGTTCGGCGGACGTGGAATCGTCTCCTGTTCCGCAAACGCGGATGCCTGCCGGGCATAGTTTGCTTCCAACGCGGCAATGCTCTCTATACGCGCACTTTGTCTGGACACCCAGGCACCAATCTGGCTACCACGCGGACGCTGCGCAAAATACGTATCCGACTCGCTTGTTGGCACAGGCACAACGGTCCCCTCGAATCGCACCTGCTGCACCTGCGTGGGCCACCAGAAGACCGCAGCCGCCTGCGGGTTGGACTGTAGTGATCGACCCTTCCGGCTGTCGTAGTTGGTATAGAAACGCAGCCCATCGGTATCATGGCCACGCATGAGAACCACCCGTGCGGATAGCGCACTACCGGCAGCTCCCGTGGCAAGCACCATCGGAGATCCGCGCCACGGCTCCGTTGCCGATGCGGCCGCATACCACGCAGCAAAAAGAGCCATTGGTTCCGGCGGCAGCTTATCCATCACGATACGATCTTCCCGGTATTCCTTCTGCACCATAGCTTTCATCCTTTCTGTGCCGTCCTTTTTCCGATTGCAACCTCCATCCATACCCT
Organism: uncultured Victivallales bacterium; assembly: GCA_964598575.1. Classification (GTDB taxonomy): domain Bacteria; phylum Verrucomicrobiota; class Kiritimatiellia; order UBA8416; family UBA8416; genus T3Sed10-140. The sequence goes on from CAZRCN010000007.1 coordinate 36,990, forward strand.
GTATTGATCGGTTCCAGCAACTACAGATTACATAACTGACGCGCTTTGCCGAACACCGGATCCGAATGCAATGAAACATCAACACGAAACCTACATGCACATGGCGCTGCGCGAGGCACAGCGTGCCGCGGAAGCAGATGAAGTGCCCGCCGGTTGTGTCATTGTCCATCATCCGCCGGAGGCGCAACGCCCACGCGTGGTAGCGCGTGCCCACAACCAGGTGGAAACCCTCAAGGATCCAACGGCCCATGCCGAAATGATTGCGATCACACAAGCTGCCGCCGCTATCGGGGATTGGCGCCTCACCCACACGACGCTCTACGTAACCAAGGAACCCTGTGCCATGTGTGCCGGAGCCATCGTGCTGGCCCGGATACCCAACCTGGTATTTGGTGTACACGATCCCAACCGCGGCGGGGCCGTATCCGTGTTCGGTATTGTCAACCACCCCGCCTTGATCAGCAACTGCAGCATTGTCGCGGGGATTCTCGAAGCCGAATGCCTCGATATGCTTCAAACCTTTTTTCGCCAAAAACGCCAGAAACAGCGTTCCGGATCATGCATATTGAAACTTGAGAATTGAATATCCAATAACCAACAACGAATATCCAACCGAACAAGTTTGCGAGAGAAGAGCATGAGAAGACTAAAGGACAACCATGCACAATATTCGCTCTATTTGGACATTCGACATTCCTTGTTGGATATTGGATATTGAAATTCCTTGTGGTGTCGCGAGTCGAAAAGCTACTACATATAGTGGTTCAAAATGAAGTTACAACCTATTCGCGGCCCCGGGTGCGCCCGGATGATGCGGGGTGAAACTTTTTGGATTGCCACGGAGTGGCGGGGATGCGGCTCGACGCGGAGTGGCGGAGTGGTTGATGGGCTTCGGTACTCTCCCTCATTCATGATATTGCGGCGCGGCATGCCGAGCGGATCCAAAGCGGTGATTGCGCTGCGCTCCATCACCGCACTCCAAAAGGATTACAAACAATGAAGGTACCGCTTAGGCATGCTGTACGGGCCGATACCGGATGCGGTGTGGTTGCCAGGATTCGCCCAGCTCCTTGCGACGCCAGTCACAGAACGCGGCGTAATTCCCTTCAAACCACAGCACTTCGCTATTGCCTTCGAATGCCAGGATATGGGTGGCAATCCGGTCCAGAAACCAGCGATCATGGCTGATCACGACGGCACACCCGCCAAAGTGGATCAGGCCATCCTCTAGCGAACGCAGCGTATTGACATCCAGATCATTGGATGGCTCATCAAGTAAAAGCAGATTGCCGCCACGACGCAGCAATTTTGCCAGGTGAACCCGGTTGCGTTCGCCCCCGGAGAGAACCCCGACCTTCTGCTGCTGGTCACTACCCTTGAAGTTAAAACGCGAGCAGTAGGCACGACTGTTCATCGTGGTGCCACCGATCTCGATCCGCTCCTGCCCACCGCTGATTTCCTCCCAGACGGTTTTGTCCGCTTCAAGATTGTCGCGCATCTGATCCACATACGAAATATCTACCGATTCACCTATTTCCAGCTTACCGGAGGTAGGTGTTTCCGCGCCCGTTATCATCCGGAACAGTGTCGTTTTACCGGCACCATTGCCACCGATCACTCCCACAATGCCCCCCGGCGGTAACGAGAAGGTCACGCCTTCCATGATGACCCGATCCCCATACACCTTGGTCAGCCCTTGTGCCTCGACGACCTTGTTGCCGAGACGTTGCCCATGCGGAATGCGAATGCTCAGTTCGTCTTCTCGCGCTTCGTAGGCCTGCGAGGCTAGTTCCTCATAGCGCTTCAGGCGCGCTTTGTTCTTTGTCAGCCGACTTGATGCATTCATGCGGACCCATTCCAGCTCCTGATCCAGCAACTTCCGTCGCGAGGCCTGCATCTTGCCTGTCTGCTCGGCCAAGGCCTGCTTCTGCGCCAGCCAGGCTTCGTAGTTGCCCTTGTAGGGATAGGCCTTGCCCCCTTCCATTTCCAGTATCCACTCCGTGACATTCGTCAGGAAATAGCGATCATGCGTTACTACGATTAGCGTCCCCTCAAACCGCTTCAGATGTTCTTCCAGCCAGCCCACGGATTCTGCATCCAGGTGATTGGTCGGCTCATCCAGCAAGAGCACATCCGGCTGCTGCAGCAGTAACCGACATAGCGCACAGCGGCGCTTCTCCCCGCCCGACAAGGTCTTGACGCTTGTTTCTGCCGGCGGTAAGCGCAGCGCATCCATGGCCATTTCCACTAGATGATCCAGTTCCCAGAGATTATGGGTATCGATCTCCGTCTGTAAGGCATCGAATTCGTCGTTCAGGGCCTCCCGTTCCGCGTCCGACATATCCTCACCCATCTGGCCGCATATTTCATCGTACCGATCCAGCTTCTGTTGTTGTTCCGCAACGCCCTCCGCGACAACATCCTGCACGGTAGCGTCCGGGTTCAGGTATGGTTCCTGCTCCAGATATCCAATGCGTACATCCCGACCCACAATCCGGTTACCCATGAAATCAGAATCAATGCCAGCCAGTATGCGTAAGACACTCGACTTACCCGACCCATTACCCCCAATCACGCCAATGCGCGCCCCAAAGAAAAATGCCAGCGTCACATCCGATAATATAGCGTGTCCGCCGTGTTGCTTGCTCACACCATCCAATTGAAATACGTACTCTCCTGCCATACTACTCCCTAACCATTATCTTCAATGCAAACCACAATATGTCGCGGTTTTCCCGGAACGCAACCACAATCCACCGCTTCAGCAAGTATGTGAGTGGTGGGTGCGTGTTATGAGCCGCGCAAGGCCGCACTGCGCGCTGCCGTCGCGGCCAACGTCTCCTGTAGCGCAGCCTGCACGGGGTGGGATCGCAGCACCTCCAATCCAGCCGCCGTAGTGCCGCCCTTGGAGGCTACGGCCTCCATGAAATCCGCACAGGCCGTACCACTTTCCCGCAAGTAGCGGGCGGTGCCCAGCATCGTTTGTAAAACGAGCAATCGCGCTGTTTCCGCTGGCAGACCGGCCTGTATGGCTGCATCCATCTCATATGCGCACAATTGCGCCCAGAAAGCTGGCCCGGATCCACTTATGGCTGTAACCCAGTCAAAGTGCTGTTCCTCGCAGGTCAAGACCTGTCCGCTGCAAGCAAAAAGGGTTCGTGCTACCTCCAGGTCAGCCGGTGTGGCCTGTTGGCCCGCACAAAGTGCCGTCATGCCTTCTCCTGCTTGACAGGCCAGGTTAGGCATAGCGCGAATGATGCGCGCACCCGGCAGGCGCGACGCGAAATACGCAATGGTGCGTCCCGCAGCAATGGAGATCACCGCCTTGCCCGCAAGGGCACTTTCCACATTGGGCAAAACCACCTCTAGGTCCTGCGGTTTCACGGCTAGTACGATGGTTTTGCCAGCGTCGGCCAGCGTGGCATTTTCCGGAAATGTCTGCACGCCATGCCGGTTCGTCAGCTCCTGTAACCGATCTGAATTCGTGTCGCTAACGCCAATGGCGGCAGGTGCATATACCTTTTCACGCAGAAGTCCCGCCAGTAACGCTTCTGCCATTTTACCGCCCCCAAGAAATCCTATTTCCATCACGTCAATTCCTCACTTCCTGCCTACAGTAACATCCAGGTCATAATACGTTCTACCCCACCAGCTACCCAAGTAAAGGGTAGCATGATCCAACGGGAAAATGGGAGCAGTTCGAAACTGGCAAATACGACAATGACCGCATATAGAATCAGAAGAGCCAAGGCCAATACCCGGCGCTCGGAACGTTGCCCCATCCGATGATGATGATGATGATGATGCGAACGCATACGGCTCGAGTTGTGTGACTTAGGGTTGCGATGGTAGGTCCACCAATCCGGCAAGGTATTCCGTACCTCACCGCGCAAGTAGCCATCCAGAATCTCCACCACGCCCGCAATGGATTTTTTGGTGGCAATGTAGCCATGCGCCCGATGTACGGCATCCATAACATCGAGCTCGGCATTGACCGGACAGCCACTGTGCGATGCCACCAGCCCATCCAGCATGGATATATCCGTCGTGCCATTGCCTATGCATAAAATTTCCGAGGGCTTGATGCCCAGCCGCGAGGCCAGTTGCTCTACGGCCATGCCCTTCGTGTAGCTTACACATCGCACTTCCACTTCGGTAAGGTGTTGGTACACACGTAGATGCCGAAAAACCTGCGCTTTGTGTGTCAGCAGGTTTGCGGCTGCATCAGCATCGCTTCGGTTCCGGAACCGCAATCCCAGTATATTCGACTTCTTATACAGGGTTGTGCAGCCGGTGAAGAGTTGGATCATATCCCGGTTCCAGTCGCGTAAGGCGCCCCGCAAATAAAAAAAGCTCATAAGCTTATGTATACGGACCCCCCAGTTCCAGGTAAACTGGGGGCGGAAACGCCCCTTGCCATTGCGATATAGCAACGAACTTCTCACAACGGCATAATCGGGATTGAGGTGAAGCCTCCGCAACGGCTCCATGGCGTGCTCCAAGCTCTGATGAGAGCGGCCGGAACAAACCGCCCAACGGGTGCCATAGCGTTCCCGGTACGCGTCGAGAAGTTCAGTGAAGCGGGCATAGGCACCGACATCGACATCATCACCAACAAGAGTTCCGTCCAGATCCGTAACGATCAGTTTGATCGGTTGCATACCCAATGTTCCTTCAGAAACCCATGAAATGTACTGCTACCGGCATCACAGCAACACACTCGGTGCAAACCGTGCCCCGCTAGCCGCCAAATCCCCGCTTGGATAGTTCCTCCTGCAAGGATTGCTGGAACGCCTCGACATCCTCCGGCGAAGGCCGGTACTCAGGGTCGGGGGCGCTGAGGCTCAAACGGCCCATCTGGTCCAGCATCCACCCCGCTTGCACACCGTCGCTAAATACGGCGGTACCGCTTACCAGTGCGCCCGGTTTCATCACCCGGTCTACATCAACCGTGACACCGCTATCCGGTAGCATTTCGCCTTCGACCGGTGCCGTTTCCGTCCCCTCGACGTCCGCTGCCTTTTGCGCAGGTTCCTGCGAGCGTTTGTCGTGAATCTCCAACCCCAAATCCAGCACCAGGAAGCGGACATCCATAAACGTCATATTCAGCCCGCATTCAGATGCCAGGCGCCGCTGGATCTCCGAAAGACCGCATCCTTCCTCTACCCAGGTTTTTACTTTATCTTTTTGTGTTTGATCCAGTTCCATCGTTATTCCTCCCTCTTCATTAGGTTTCTGGTTCAGATCCATATACAACCGCGCCGTATCCAACAACCCACATACCGCGGCACGATGGATCCACATCCCCACTGTTCTGGTAATCCAGGATATGCCCGGTGCGACATCCTAGCTTTGCGGCATAGGTCAGCAGCACCGATACCGGCGCAATCCCACAGCATACCTGTCGCGGGGGAGACCATGCCGCACGAAGGCCCTCGTAATCAAGCTTTTCCAACATGTGCAGGGTTTTTTGGTCGCATTGCTCCACCGTAGCATAGTCCGGATCATGGAGCAAATCCGTGCTGGCCACGACAAGCACTTGCTGATGCCGGCCGAGCAGCCGCAGCGCATCCCCCAGCGGATGGACCTCTTGTGGGGTATGGCCACCGCAAAGCCCCACGATGACCGGCACGTCCGGAAAGGCCTCTTGCACAAAGGGCAACTGATTCTCGGCGGAGTGCTCGCCCATGTGCAGATTGTTGTCGCTGAATACGCTCTCGTTATGGTGCAACAACCATTGGTACGACTCCCGATCCACAGCCAGCTCCCCGAGAGGGGTTTGGATCTCATCTGCATCCAGCAGGCATAGCCCCCCAAAAGGTTTTTGATGGGAAAACCCCAAAATCACAATCAGATCGGGCATGGTGTGCTGTTTCGCAGACGCACGCAACGCCGCAAATGTCGTGCCCGCCACAGCCCCCGAATAGGGATACCCCGCATGCGGCACAATCCCGCCAAGCAAAGGCAGTGACATGATGCCCGCATCTACTTTTTCCGCGCCTGTTTCCAGATATCGACGCACCATAGTCCGTAGCGCTCGTCGCTCTGCCGGGTACCACCGGCCATCCCCTTGGGTACGGAATTGTTTCATATGCATACCTCTCCCGGCAGTTCGTTCTATCAAACATGACCGATCTAAGTAGTACTAGCACACCCTGCTGCCCATTTCCAGCACGCAAACGTGAAACCAGCCCAACAACATACAGGTTAGGCGCATTTGGATTTCGGTATTGCACCGGAATCACACCAAAGGCATTTCGGATAGCCTGATTGA
>CAZRCN010000008.1:0-26043 GCA_964598575.1 uncultured Victivallales bacterium
CTTGCAAGCAAGGACGTATATCGCTGAGGCGGCTTGGTGCCACCAGCATGCTCCCGCTTCGGTCTGCGCATATAATCCCGATCTGCTAATCCCATATTTTCCTCGCCTTGCATTTTTCCCGACAAGACGATAGGATCCCCCTGTTTTGTCCGCCACGTCAGTATCGTCTTTTACCCCTAACACGTGAGGGAGTATGTCAAATTTGTTTGCAATGCTCAAGGCTACACGTATCTGTTTCCCGGCATCGGATTTTTTCCTGCTTATCGGATTGCTGACGATGTCCATTCTCTTCCGGTATCCGCGCTGCGGGCTCGTTATTGCATATGTCTTCGCTTTCCGCTGGTGCTGGAGCCTTGTGGAGGATTATTCCGTGCATGCGCAGATTTCGTACATGATTTTCGGCATCATGGTTGGTGCCCTTGCTGTTATCGGTATGCTTCAGGAAAAACATCAATTTGGGTAATACGTTATGCACGCTACGCTCTATGCCTATATAAAACGCATCATCATCGGAACCTTTTTACTTGTCCTCGTGCTGGTCTCTATCAACACGGCAGTCCGTGTGTATGTAGTAGCTGATGCCATCCAAAAAGCGGGGACCGGACAGGTATTATCTGATCAACGGACAATTCTGGCAGCCCACTGGAGCCAACAGTACCCCTTGCTGCGTCAACAGCTTCTGGAAGTCCATTCACCTGCCCGGGACGTTGACTTTCTCCGCCCCTCTGCACTCGAGCTCGTGCTAACCGGGGCTCCCGACTGGGTTGCCAATCAGATTCTGGCTGTGCGTATGCAAAAAAACGCCCCCACGGGCGCACCTGCTGCCACTGTGACAGCCCAACCTGCCCCCACAGGAACGACACCTACCCAAGCCCCTGCAGTAAACCTTGCCAGCTCGACACGGCAAACGCCGACAACCGATGCTTCTGCTACCCTACCCACGTCCAGCCGGCAAACCAACGCTACGTACCCTTCTGCGCAGCCAGTGGCAGAGCAGCCCGAGACGCCTGTCTTTGAGAGCGAGGAAAAAACCGCAGAGCCCGAATACGATCCTGATGCGTACTGGGCGGTCGTGACCGCTCCCGATGCAAGCTTCTATGATCAAAGCGGTAATCGGCAAGGCGTGCTGCCTGCCGGCAGTGTGCTCGATATCAGGGAATTTCGCCCGAGTTCGTCTGGCATGCTTGTGCTGTGCCATGCCCATACCCCAGAGGGGAAACAAAATCATATTTTTGTCCGGGAGGCCGACTTGGAGCTATATCAAGGCAAAACGCTGGAACAGAGTTCCATGGCGGAACGCAAATATGCCTTTCGCTACGCCCGGATACAAGCAGCCATTACGGAACGTAAACAACAGCTTGCAAACCCAGCGAATGCGGGCAACCCCCACCAGAAGCCGTACCACGACCTTTTACGCAAGTACCAGGACCTGCGCAAGGAAAGTGATCGCCTGCAAGCCTCCTATGACGATGAGACTGGCGGCCAACGCGTACGGACAGGCGAACGTTTGCACCAAATCCGCGCCGACGCTGCCGCACTCGTTCCGGAAATCCGCGATTTGCGCGAAAAACGCGATGCGTGGCAAGACAGCCGTGAGCCCGCCACGTCCCCGGAAAACGATCTCCAGCTACAGCGCCTGCAACGCGAACTCCGGGAGCTGGAAGCAAGCGCCCCGTCACAGTAAAAAAACACCGCCTACCGATAAACGGCGGGCGGTGCATCGAGGCCTCTCAATCCAGTGATTACAGGGTGATTTCAGCCATCCAGTTTCCATGCACATTACAGCTTTCAACGACCGTAACCGTCCCGCTCTTGGCAGCCAAATGCAAGGAAGCCGCCGGTTTGCAAACATCCGGCGCCAGCCACACGCGGGAAACAAAGCGATGATCCAGATAAAAATCCATATACAGAATGTAGTGCTTAGGCTGCATTACATGCTCCATCTCGCCAACCGTTGCATGTACATCCGTGCACCCATCCAGCAGACCGCAATCGGTTACCTTTAGCACCGGAATGTGCTTTTTATCCCCATCCGTCAGTTGTTCCGGATTTTCCGGCTGCTTAATCGCATCCGCATTTTCCGTAAACGCCGTCTGCGGGGAACGGCATACCAAGCATTTGTCTGGGATCTCGTTAAACTCAATATGACCGCATGTCCGGCATTCAAAAACCTGCATCTCTTGCCACCTCTCTGTTTGTTCATTTTGTTACGCATGCTTGCATCAACGCTTGCAAATTCCTATCAGCTTACCAGATGTGCGGCAAACTGCAACCCTGATCCCCTGTAATTCAGCAATTGACCTTGCCCCGCACCGTCAGTCCAGATATTGTGCAACAATGCAAGCAGCCATACAATTCCAACCAGCAGTCACGCAACGTGCCGGTGTCGGTCGCTATACACGCGAGTTGGCCGAACACCTCGCACGCTTGCTGGCACCGTCCGACAGCCTGCGACTGGATTACTTCGACTTTCGGGGCGCGGCTACGATCCCTTCCATCCCGCATGCCGACCTGCATCCCGTCCGGTGGGTGCCCGGTCGCATCATCCAGCAGGCATGGAAGTATACCCCCATCCCCCGCTACGAATGTATCTTCGGCAAAGCCGACCTCTTCCATTTTCCGAATTTCATTGCACCTCCCGTCCGGCATGGCAAAAAAATCGTTTCCATCCATGACCTCTCCTTCATCCGCTTTCCCCATTTTGCCGATGTGCGCAATATGCGCTACCTGAACCGGCGTATCCGGGACACCACGGCCCGGGTCGATGCCGTCATTACCATCTCCCATTTCTCGGCCCACGAAATCGAGACCTACCTACAGGTCCCCCTCGAAAAGATCTACCCCATTCATCTTGGCATTTCTCCAGCCTTCCGGGCACCGCCGGATGCCGACATCGCACATTTTCGGCAACAAGCAACCTTACAACGCCCCTACCTGCTGAGCGTCGGCACACTCGAACCCCGCAAAAACATTCCGTTTCTCATCGAGCTATATGAGAATATGCCGGATTACGACGGTGATTTGGTTCTCGTTGGCGGGGAAGGCTGGCATGTCGGCCCCATCCTCGAGCGAATCGCCCGCTCGCCACGGGCCGCGTCCATCCGCTGCCTTGGCTTTGTCGAGGATCAGAATCTCCCGGCCCTGTACGCCGGTGCCGACGCCTTTTTGCTTGCTTCGTTCTATGAAGGGTTCGGCTTCCCGCCCCTCGAGGCCATGGCCTGTAGTACACCCGTATTTTCCAGCACTGGTGGATCGCTGGCAGAAGTCCTCGGCGACGGTGCCGTGCTCTTCGATCATTATCACGCAAAAACATGGGCCAAGACCATCCTCTCCACTTTATCCAACCGCGAGGCTTGCGCTGACCTTGCTATCCGCGGGCAGCAGGTTGCCGCCAGCTACACATGGGAGAAAACCGCTGCCGAAACCCTCGCTATCTACCAAAAGGTACTGTCATGATGAAAATTGCCATTGATGCCCGCTGGATCTTCCGGGATCTATCCGGGATTGGAAACTATACCCGCCAGCTCCTCCGGGAGATTGCCCGCATGCCCGGGCAGCATACATTTCTTGTACTCTTCTCGGATGCCGAGGTAGAGGCGCGGACAATACACGAAACCGGTATCGACGAAGCCCCGCACATGCAGGTTTGCCGGATTCCCTGGACGGTTTTCTCCCCGCAATCACAAATCATGCTGCCGCGCTTCCTGCGGCAAAACCAGATCGACGTCTTCCATTCCCCCAATTACATGATTCCCTTCCTGGCCTTTGCCCGCAACGGCCTCGGTTCCATTCGGGCTGTCACCACCATTCACGATCTGATTCCCTTGCGGTTCCCCGACCATGCGCCCCGTTCCCGGAAAGCACGCGTCATGCCGCTCTTTCGCTTCATTCTCAAACAAGCTGCCCAGCGTTCGGCACGTGTGCTTACCGTCAGCCACGTATCCGCCTCCGACATCACCTCCTACCTGCATGTTCCGTCGCAACGCATCCAAGTCGTACATAACGGGGTGTCCCCGTTTTTCCAGCCGCCGGCACGAACCCCGCAACGAAAACCGACCGATCAGCTGCAACTGATCTACATCGGCCGCGCTGATCCCTACAAGAACATCGAGCGGCTCATATATGTCGTGGATTGCCTGCGTACCGTGCATGATGTCAATGCAACCTTACGTCTTGTCGGCAGCCCGGATCCCCGCTACCCCGCGGCGGAGCAATTGATCCAGCAACTGGGGATCGAGGATGCCGTTTCCTGGACGGGATACCTGCGCGATGCCGAAATGCTCCAATGCTTACACGCGGCCGACATCATGGTCCATGCATCCCGCTATGAAGGATTTGGGTTGCAGATTCTGGAAGCAATGGCATCCGGCGTACCGGTCGTATGCAGTCACGCAGGGTCGCTCCCCGAAGTTGCTGGCGATGCTGCGCTCTATGCCGACCCCGATAGCACGGAAGACTTTGTGCAGGCCATTTTACGCATTGCCCGGGACCAAGCAACCAGAGATCGGCTGATCGAGGCCGGATTCCAGCAGGCAGCCTCCTTTTCGTGGCAGGAAACCGCTCGCCAGACAATCCGCGCCTACGAGCAAGCGGCTGAGGAAGGGCACCCCCATGACCGTTCCTGACCCCCCTCCCACATTCCAACCACCCTGGCCGGAGGCACGCGTTGCCCTGTGCCACGACTGGCTAACCGGCATGCGCGGCGGGGAACGCGTGCTGGAGCTTCTTTGCCAGGGCTACCCTTCCGCACCCATATACACACTGCTTGCCAACCGGGCAGCCGTTTCCGACACCATTCTACGCCACCCCATCCATACCTCCTGGCTACAACATATCCCCCGCATCCACCTCCATTACCGCATGCTGCTACCGCTGTTTCCGAGTGCCATCCATAACCTGAAACCCGAAAGCACCGAGGTGCTGATTAGCACAAGTCATTGCGTCGCCAAGAGTATCCGGTCAGCCCCTGCCTGCCGACACATCTGCTACTGCTTCACCCCGATGCGCTACGCATGGACCTTCCAGGACGAATATCTCGGAGCCTCCCCACTAAAGAAACAGATCGCCAAACCTATTCTGGCGGCCTTGCGAGACTGGGATGCCCGTACAGCGGCCAGGGTCGACACCTTTATTGCCATCAGCCACCATGTCCGCAAACGGATCGAGGCGCACTATCATCGTGAGGCACAGGTCATCTATCCCCCCGTTGACACAGACCGCTGCACCCCCGGCCCCACCTCCGGTGCTGGGACATACGACCTGATCGTCTCCGCCTTGGTGCCCTATAAACGCATAGATCTCGCCATTGAGGCCTACAACCGCTCCGGCTTCCCGCTACGGATCATCGGTACCGGGGGGCTATACCAAACCCTGAAAGCCAAAGCCCGGCCCAATATCAGTATGGAAGGCTGGCAGTCCGATGCACATGTCCTCGATTGCTACCGGAACTGTCGTTTTCTCATCTTTCCCGGCGAAGAAGATTTCGGCATCGTGCCCCTTGAGGCACAAGCCTGCGGCAAGCCGGTTGTTGCCTTCGGGCGGGGCGGGGCCTGCGAAACCGTTAAGGATGGGCAAACCGGCATCTTCTTCCCAAGCCAGGAAGCCGGAGCCCTGGCAGAAGCCGTGCAACAAGCCGCCAGCATGCAGTGGGATGCCCAAGCCATCCGGCAACACGCAACATCCTTTAGTAATGCCGCCTTCATCCAGAACATGAGCCAAGCCATCCGGCAATGCCTGTAGTGCCATTTATGCTATGCCCGACACGCAGGCGGTGCCGCCACTGCATACTCGCGCCATGCACCGGGATTGCCGCCCTTGCCCGCCTCAGCCGCCTTGATGATGTTATATAGTTCACGGGCCGTCACAAAATGCAGCCCCATACCTTCGGCCTCGCAGTGCGCCTGCAAGTTCAAGTAGAACGCACGGGCCGTAGCCCCCGTCACACCCCCCGCACTGCGTCCATCAAGGCCATGTGTATGCAGCTTAACCACCAGCCACTCAGGACGTCCGGTCACATGCACCCGAATGCGCTGCCACGCTGCAAACCGCTCCAGTACGGGCGGATTCCTCTCCGTTAGCTCCCCATTCTCCAAACGTGGAATCCGCCTTCCGCGGCGGTAGCACAGATCGAGTGCGAGAGGCCCCGACGCCATGAGCAGACTATCCGGCGGGGGTTCCCCCCCTACCCGTGCAGGTCCCAGATACCGATGGCCACTGCGTCGCGGCGGCGGATCTCCCCCGTAATAAATGTCATTGGCGATGTGTGGTTGCGTGGGAGACGGTGCCGAGGGATAGGTAAGATCCAGATAACAGCCCGCCTTACGCAAAATCGAGATTTCGCGGTTCACGCCACACCAGTCGCCATCCGGACGGCTATTGCACAAAGCCCAGTTCCCGTGCACAAACGCAAAACGTGCCTGGTCGTCAACACGCCCTAGCAAACCGTGCTCAGCCGCATAGGTATCCCGGCAGGCAACCAGCTTTTCAGAAACCCCCTTCTGCGTGTCATTGCGATGATGAAGATGCACTTCCACCTCGCCATAGCCAGCCCGACAAAACCCAGACAAGCGCGCCAGCACGTCCGGGTCGTACTCATCCCACGGATAAAAAAACGTATGCCGGGGCACAAAGCCATCCGTATCCCGGATATCTGTCACCGTCGCACGGAATGCCTGCTGCCACTGTTTCATCCGGGCTAGAGCTTCCTCTACCGAGCAACCGCCCCGCACCACGCCGTCTACACCAATCTCCCGCCGGAAAGGTTCGTGATGATCCGCAATGCAGAACAAAACATGCGTCGGGGGGGGGGCTCCCCGCACCTTCCATCTACGCCGCAGAACAGCAGGGCCCCACTGCAAGCAACCATGTAACATCCATCCCCCCTTTTATGCATGGTCCATCAAGGCTGCAACATACGGCGCAACTGCTCCAGATAGCGGGCCACATGCGGCTGCTCCCGGTACACCTGTGCCGCTTCCAACAAGGCAATTGCCTCCTTGTAGCGGTCACGCTCCACCTGGATCAATGCCTGCTGCACCAGGGCCTCAGCCTCCATCCCTTCGATGCGCTCCGCGCGTTCCGCCTGCAGCAACGCCTGCTCCCATTCGCCCGCTGCCTTATGCATATCCGCTAGCAACAAGCACATCTCCCCATCCAGGGGATCGCGCCGCAAAACCTCCTGCGCCCAATGACGAGCCTGCTCCGCATTCCCTTGTTCCCAGGCAATCCGGGCGCGGTAACGCAACAAGGCCCGCAGCGCAGCCGGATCCGCATCCTGCTCCTCCATACGGTTTTCGGCCTCTGCAACCCAAGCGGTGGCACTAGCCAAATCTCCGGTCAACAGGAATCCTTCTATTGCCCGCATAATACGAGACACCGGCAACGCATCCGTAGCCAATGCCTCCTGGAAGATGCGTAATGCATCTGCCGGTTGATCGGCATGCAGCAACAAATCCCCCATCGTTGCCAGCAACTCGGCATCCGCCACACCAACGCGCCGGGCAATCTCGATTGCATGCAACGCATCCGTGTTTCGACCATCCTGCAGATACGCGTTTACGCGTAGCGCCCACAGCTCACGATTCTCCGGCTGCTGCGTCAGAATCTCTCCCGAAAGCGCAAGTGCCTCCTTGAAGCGCTCCTGCAAAAACAATGCCTTTGCCAATCCTGTCAAGGCCTCGCGGGCCTGCGGACGCAGGAGCAACGATTGCCGGTACGCGCCCTCTGCCGATACCGGCTGCTGCTCCATCAAGAGCGCATGCCCCAGCAAAAGATACAGATCCGCATCAGCCTGTCCATCCGACACCAACTGCTGGTAGAGCGTGATGGCATCCGCCGGACGTTCCTGCAACAAATAGATACGTCCCAAATTCGCCAAAGCGCCCCGAAACCGCGGCAATGCCTCCAGCGCTTCCCGGTACGCTTGCTCCGCCCGCACATACTCCTCGGCCTGGAACCAGAAATTACCAGCGGCAAAGGCCAGCGCCGGACCCCGGTCCTCCACGGCATCCAACCATTCCGCAGCCGCCACACGGTTGGTTTCCGCTAACGCCACGGCCTGCTGCAACATCCGATTCTGCCGCGGCGTCACCTCCGGTTCAAACGGCAACCCCGCCGCCAACACGGAACCACCCCAGACCATAACCAGCCCCAGCCAGACCAACAACCATATCCTTTTTACATGCAAACCGTTCACCTAACCCTTCCCAAACCCTTACTCCAACTCAAACGCTACCCTTTGTCGTACCCGCACCGGCACCGCCTCACCGGCCTTGATACCCGGCGAAAAGCGCCATCGCTCGACAGCACGCGTAGCCGCACGCTCAAACACCCCTTCCGGTTCGGACGCTGTCACCACGACATCACGCACCTCTCCATCTGTCCCGACAACAAACTCGACCGTAACAGTGCCGGATATCTGTCGCAAGCGTGCCTGTGGCGGGTACATCGGACGCAACTGCACCAACGGTCGCGGTGGCTCATCCAACTGCCCCATCTCATAGATCAGTGACGCAACGTCATCCGACAACGAGCGTACGGCAAACCCAACCGAAAAATCACCACCTACATCCCCAAGGCCCATCCGTACATCCAGTCCCGCCGGCAGCGGCTGCAATGTCCGCCGAATCTCCGGTAGGGTAGGCTCCGGGCGCGGCACCGCCTCTTCCGGGGGCGGTGGTGCGGCTGGAGGAGGTGCCGGCGGCGGGGGCGGTGCCACCACATCCACGGTGCGATGCTCGATCTCCTGCTCCGGCGCAATCGAAAGCCGCTCCAGAAACGGCAGCCCGGCATAGACAACCCCTGTCAGCAGCAATGCGCCTGCCACCGCACGCCAGGACCAGGCTGGCGTGTATGCCTGCTGTAAAGATGTTCGCTCTTGTCGCTCCATGGTTTATTCCCGTACCGCGGCAATGCTGACCTGCTTGGCTCCTGCCAATCGACATTCATCAATGATATCCACCAAGGGCGATGTGCGCGCATCGCCATCCGCCAGAATAATCACCGGGGCCTCTTTCTCGCGCAGTTGGCGGTTGACGACACCGCGCACCCCGCCAACGCCAATCTCACGCCCACCAAACATCACCCGTCCATCCGTCGTCAGGGCAAGCAAAATACTGTTCTGGTCCAGATCCCGTGCACTTGCTGCCTGCGGCTTCTGGACATCCACGCCGGTTTCCTCCACAAAAACCGTTGTAACAATAAAAAAGATCAGCAGCAGAAACACACAATCAATGAGAGGCGACATATTGATTTCGACCCCGCGACTGGCATCCTCATCAAGCTGGATTCGTTTCATACCATCCCTCCTTCAGCACCGGATACGGGAGGCGCAAGCAATGCCACCGCATGTGCCCGACACGTACTGACCAGCACCTCGAAATGGCGCAACAGGCCCTTCAAGCGTACATAGCCAAACACGCCTGGCATGGCAACCACCAACCCGAATTGCGTGGTAATCAGCGCCTGGCTGATACCAGCGGCTACCCTGCTACCGGTATTTCCACTGATAAAGGCCACGGCTTCAAAGGTACTGATCATCCCCCCCACGGTTCCCAGCAACCCCAGCAACGGCGCCGAAGCCGTAAGGGCTCCCAACAGAACCAGATCGCGCCGCAGAAGCCCCAGCGCTTGTTCCGTCCGGGCCTGGAAGGCTTCAAGCGGAGGCTGCCCCTGCTCGATATCATCCAGCGCCGCATGCAAGATCAGGGCAAAGCCTTGCCGGGATAAATGCGCGCGCAAGGCATCTTCGCGCAGCGGCCCCTGTTGGGACGCAAGGACCATCTGCGCCTGACGACCTTCCCGTAACCGGCACTGCATCAGATGCGATGTGCGCAGCACAAGAAACAGGATGCCGAAACTCACACAGGCAATCGGCAACAGAAGCACCCCGCCGGACTGCCAGTAGGCCCACGTTTGCTCCCAGAGCATCATGGCGCATCCTCACCTAACGTCATCTGGTTGACCATATGTGCCAGAACGCGTTCCAGTGCCGCAACAATTTCGCGCGCCCGGCGCATCAGGTATGCATGTACCAGCAATACCGGCACAGCAATAATCAGTCCGGTCTCCGTCGTAACCAGTGCCTCGGAAATTCCCCCGGAGAGCAGGCGTGCATCACCCGAACCAAAAATGGTAACCAACTGGAATGTATGGATCATGCCGGTCACCGTTCCCAACAACCCAAGCAGCGGTGCCACCCCACCCAGCACCCCCAGAGCGCCTAGATACCGCTCCAGCCGCGGCAGTACACCTAGCACATGCTCATGCAGAATCTCCTCCAGATGTTCCCGCGGCACCGACCGGTGCGCAATCGCAGCTTCCACCAGAGGCGCTAGCGGCATCGAGAGCTGCCCGGCAAGCGCATACGCCTTGTCAACATCCCCCGCCAGCAACTGCGCAAACACCGGATGCGTATCGGCGGAAATGGCCTTCCGAATGCGATGCAGATCCACCACCTTCCATACGGCAATCGCCACTGCCAGGCCCCCCGTCAGCAGCAGCGGAATCATCACGAAGCCCCCCTTGCGCAAGCGGTTGATCCATCCCGTCCGGCTTTCTGCCACTTTCAGGGCATCACCCCCCGTGACATCAACCGGCAGCGACGCTACGTCACCATCCATAATCCGGCCCAAGGCATCGGCCAAGGGAATCTGCGTCGACACAATGCCCGGCTCCAGGCTGCCAAACTGCGAGACCGCTATACCCGCCTCACCGGCCTGTGCTGGCAGAAAGTAGGCCAACGGGCCCCATGCCAGAAACGTACCCGGCTGCACAATACCTTGCGCATCCAGTGCCGAGCCAGACGCACGAACCCCGCCGAACCGCATCCGGTTCCAATCTTCTGCCAGGCCAAGAACGGCAGACGTTGTATCCGCAAGCTGTTCGATCTCGGTCGGGTCGTGGGCTGTACGCAAAGGGGCAAGCTGCGCAAGCAGATACGCCAAGTCGCCCGCACCAGCGCGTGTCTCGACCGAGCGCATATATTCCGTCAAAAGCGTTTGCAGGAACGAAAAAGCCTCTTCCGCTGTAGCGGCAGCATCCAGCAAGCCCGCTTGTTCACGTTCGCCCTGCAGTTGCAGCCGACGCAGCCGGGCCGATTCCTCTCGCAAGGCCGATACCTCCCGCTGCAAGGACTCCAGTTCGGCGGCAAGCGGTAGGCGCTCCGCCGCAATATCATCACGCAACGCCTGCAGCGCCGCCGTATCACGCACAATATCGCGCTGCAGGGATTGTGCCGCCTGCTCCAGCGTTTCGGCCTGCCCGGCCGATATCCATACCCCCCCAACGACAAGCAACATGATCCCCCATACGGACATCCGTTTCATCGTTGTTCCTCCCTTGGCGCCTGTATCTGCATCGGCAGTTCAACCAGTTGCGCCACCTCTTCACGATTGGCCACCGCGAGGGCTAACTGAATCTGCGGCGCTAGATCCGGCGCCGCCTTCCACTTCCAACCTTCGGCCTGTGGCTCCCCGATCCCGGCCCAGTCCCCGCCAGTTGAAACCCCGAACGCACGCGACAACCCTAGATACAAGACGGAAACCTCGCGACGTACATCCCCCACATCCAGAACTTCACGCGTCACATGGATGCGGTTCTGCAGCGACTCAATGTCCGTGTATAGGCCAATGGCATTTTGCAGGCGCCGCACCACATCCGGTCGCCGGGAGCCATCCGCCCCTTGCCGCAACCCGGCAAAGCCCTGTGCCAGCTCCCGCCGTAAGCCCGCCGGTATGCGCTGCTCCCAGTCCCGCAGATCTTCCTCCGCCGCAGACACAACCGGCTCCAACTGCGCAAAAGCGCGCTCCATGCGTTCCTTGCGCCGTAAGACATCCGCCCGCTTCCCCTCCAGATCAGACATCACCTCACGGCTCGCAGCAATCTCAGCCGTTCGGCGCTGCTTCTCCGCTCGCAGCAGAGCAATCTCCTGCTGCCAATGTTCCTGCTGTTGCTCCCAGGTACGCTGCTCATCCGCCAAGGCTGCACGTAATGCCATCCATCGGCCTGTCAGCGCATCCAAAGCCGCCAGATCTTCTGCCGACGAAACGGCTGCACCACATCCGAGCAGCAGACCGAAACCAACCAGCCAGGCCGCCAACGGCGGGCCTCTTCTTCGCGTACATCGACGTATCAAAACGTGCTCCCTTCCCTGCTTGCGATCAAACATCAATCGTGGTTCTCGGATCGGGCCCGAAGCGATTATCCCCAGGGGTTCCCGGCTGCACGAGAAAAAAGATCAGGAGAATTGCACCGGCAATCGGGACAAATCCAGCCAGCAACCACCACCCCGAGCGATCCGTATCGTGCAGCCGCCGCACAACGACAGCGGCACTGGGTATCATGACCGCAAACGTATAGACACGCCCCAGTAGTCCCATTCCGACGGACGGCTGAAACGTGCCAGTCCGCATATCGATCCAAAGCATCAACATACTGATCAGAATATTCACCAACGCAAAGTACCAATACGCCGGACGTCCAGCCCGGCCCCGGAACACCGCATACTTCTGTAGTGCATCCACATACCAACCCAATGCCCATTGCACATACTGCATATATCTATCCTTTCTTCCCCTCACACATCACACAGTGTACGCAAGGCGGGCGTGGGCCGCAAGACGCGTCCATCCGGACGCATACAGATATGATGCGTATACCCGGTCACAAGCAGGGTCTCATCCCGTTTGACCTCATACTGTATACGCAAACGAACCCCTTCGAAAGGGAGGCACTCCGAATAAACATGCAGCAAATCATCAAATCGGCCAGACTTCTGGTAGTCACAATGCGCTGCCACAACAGGCAGCATCACCCCATCCTCCTCCATCTGGCGATAAGAGATACCCGTCTCCCGCAACAAGGCATTCCGGGCCATTTCAAAATAGACCAGATAGTTTGCATAATACACAAAGCCCATCTGATCCACATCCGCATAGGGAACCCGTATAGCATGCCGGTAGATCTTACCCATTGCCCTACCGCCCCACGCTATCAAGGCCAGACCGGATATCATCCGCCAGCGTATCCAAGCGTCCTTCACGGGCGGCACTAATCAAAGCGCTGCCCACAACCACCCCATCGGCGGCAGCAGCTACAGACGCAGCCTGCGCCCCCGAACTCACACCGAAACCAACCGCAAGCGGGAGGTCACTACAAGCGCGCACGCCCTTGATCCGCTCCTCGAGGTCCGTGCGCACAGCCTGTCGTGCCCCTGTCACGCCGGTTACCATGATGTAGTACACAAAGCCGCCCGCTTGCGATAAAATCATACGTAAGCGTTCCGGCGGTGTGGTGGGTGCCACAAGTGGGATGCGATACAAGCCCGCCTCTTCGAGGTACGGATCCAATTCCCCCCGCTCCTCATAGGGCAAATCCACAACCAGCAGTCCATCTACACCGGCAGATGCGGCATCACGTACCAAGCGCTCGTACCCATACCGGAAAAACAGGTTGGCATACCCGAACAAGACAATCGGTTGGTCGTATGTCTGGCGAATGCGACGCACCAGTTCCAGCACCTGTGGCAAATGGGTCCCTTGCGCAAGCGCACGCAGAGACGCCGCCTGAATGACCGGCCCATCAGCCGTCGGGTCCGAGAAAGGCACCCCGATCTCCAGCACATCCGCCCCATGATCCAAAACCGTACGAATATCCGCTTCTGACTGTGCGAGATCCGGATCCCCTGCTGTTAAAAATGCAACAAAAGCGCGACGGCCTTCACGTCGCAACGATGCAAACCGCTGATCAATCCGATTCATAACCTTCTTCCATTATCTTGCGTACTGTTTCCATATCCTTATCCCCCCGGCCAGATAGATTCACAAGAATCGATGTATCCGGACCGTACTGCGGGGCCAGCTTGCGGGCCTCGGCAAGCGCATGCGCACTTTCCAGTGCAGGTACAATCCCCTCCAGCCGCGTCAAGGCAAAAAAGGCATCCAACGCCTCTTTATCTGTCACGGCATGATAGGCGACCCGTCCACTTTGGGCCCAGAAGGCGTGCTCAGGACCAACACCGGGATAATCCAACCCGGCACTGACAGAGTGCGCATTCTGAATCTGGCCCTCCTTGCTCTGTAGAACATACGACTTACTACCGTGCAGAATGCCAATCTGACCGCCGCCAACACTCGCCGCATGCTTACCCGTTTCCATTCCGTATCCAGCCGCTTCGACCCCAATCAGCTTGACATCCGTATCGGCCAGAAATGCACAGAACATACCCGCCGCATTACTGCCGCCGCCCACACAGGCTAGCACCGCATCCGGCAATCGATCGCCCGTCACTTGCAAAAATTGCGCGCGCGACTCATCGCCGACCATGCGCTGGAAGTCACGCACCATCATTGGGTATGGATGCGGGCCGGCAACCGACCCGATCACGTAAAACGTATCCTCGACCTCGGCAACCCAGGCCCGCAACGCTTCACTCATCGCATCTTTCAGTGTTTTGGTGCCGCTATCAACAGAAACCACATCAGCCCCCAGCAGTTCCATCCGCCTGACATTGGGCGCTTGGCGCACAATATCCTCGGCCCCCATGTATACGCGGCACTCCATGCCGAAAAGGGCTGCCGCCGTGGCAGTTGCCACCCCATGCTGCCCCGCCCCCGTTTCCGCCATCAATTTTGTACGGCCCATGCGCTTTGCCAGCAAGGCCTGCCCGATCGTATTATTGATCTTGTGCGCACCCGTATGGTTCAAATCTTCGCGCTTGAGATAAATCCGCGATCCCCCCCAGGCTTCCGTCAAACGCTGCGCATAATACAGGGGGGAAGGACGTCCCACGTAATCTCGTAACAAATCCCGGAACGTCTGCATAAAAACCGGATCCTTGCAGGCATCCGCATAGCACGCTTCGATCTCCCCGAGTATCGGCATCAGCGTTTCCGCAACATACCGCCCGCCAAACGCCCCGAAGTGTCCACTTATATCCGGATAGGTATCCATAGCCATTCTCTCCGTCCTTCCTGCATTCCTCACGAACAACAACCGTTGTACTGCGAACTGCAGCTCCAAGTAAATATCTTTCAAGCCCAGGGGGCATTCCTTACGCGCTCGCTCCCTTGGCTGCCGCAACAAATGCCTCGATCGCCGCATGGGACTTCACCCCCGGCTCCAGCTCTACCCCGCTAGCCACATCCACACCATACGGCTGCACTGCCTCGATGGCCTGCCGTACATTCCCGGGGCACAAACCACCAGCCAAAAGTACGGGATATCGGGCTGCCAGCCCAGCTGCCGCCTGCCAATCCGCCTGCTGTCCGGTACCACCAAACTGTCCCGGCACTACCGCATCAACCACATAGCACGATGCCGGCCAGCCAGACGGATCCGGCCTAACCCCCTCTCCCGCAACCGATACCGCGCGCCATACCGGCACCGGAAATGCCGCAAAACCGGAAGCCGCGGCCCGGCCATGCAACTGCACCACATCCAGCCCACACTGCGCAACCCGCTGCAGGGCCACTTCACGATCTGCATGCACCATGACACCCACCACAACAACAGCCCGTGGCAATTTCTCCCGTATGCGCGCCACTTCCGCCACAGTTACCCCCCGCGGTGACCCCTCATACAGCACAAAACCCAGGTAATCCGCGCCGGCGGCAACCGCACAAAGCGCATCCTCCAGACACGTTAATCCACAAATCTTTACTTTCATTCCTACAGCCTACCCATAATTTTTTGCTGCTGCAAGTCACACTCTCCCTAATGGTTCCAAATATGGCAGCCCTCCTGCTCGGGTTTTCGCTTTTCCTGTCCCACCGGGAACAGTAGGATGCCTCCATGTCAAAGCCATTCGTACATCTCCATCTGCATACCGCGTACAGCATTCTCGACGGTGCTTGCCGCATCGAACCCTTGCTCGACCGCGCCATAGAATTGGGTATGCCGGCCGTTGCCATGACCGACCACGGCGTCATGTATGGCGCCGTCGAATTCTACGAGGCCGCGCAGGCCAAAGGCATTCGGCCCATCATCGGCTGCGAGGTCTATATTACCCCCGGCAGCCGATTTGATCGCGGACGCGCAGCACAAAGCGAAATTCATCACCTGACGCTGCTCGCGGAAAACAATGTTGGCTACCGCAATCTCTCCTATCTCGTATCCAAGGCCCACCTGGAAGGGTTTTACTACAAACCCCGGATCGATCACGAGCTCCTCGCTGCGCATGCCGAAGGGTTGATCGGCCTTTCGGCCTGCCTGAAAGGCGAAGTCACCTCGCCCCTCGTGGAAGGCAACATCGATGCCGCCACCCAGGTCGTTGAGCAATACGTCGACATCTTCGGACGCGACAACTTCTTCATCGAAATCATGGACCATGGCCTCATCAATCAGCGCAAAGCCAACCGCCATCTACCCACCCTCTCCCGCAAAACCGGCGTCCCGCTCGTGGCAACAAACGATGTCCATTACCTCAATCGTGAGGATGCCTCCGCCCACGAGGTCATGCTTTGCATGCAAACCGGAACCACCCTTAGCGACCCCAACCGCATGCGCTACGATAGCGACCAATTCTACTTCCGCACCGCCGAGGAAATGTATGCCCTCTTTCCTGATTGTCCCGATGCCGTCGAACGAACCGCAGAAATTGCCGATCGCTGCCTTGTTGACATTCCTTTCGGGCAGCTTCACTTCCCCACCTATGAGGTACAATCGGACACCACCCAGCGCGACTACCTTATCGACATCTGTCATCAGGGCCTCAAGGAACTCTACGAGATTCCCGACCCAGCCCACCCCGCGAACACCCGCGAACAAGAAATCATGGATCGCTTCGACAAGGAAATCTCTGTCATCGAAAAAACCAAGTTCATCAACTACTTCCTGGTCGTGTGGGACTTCATTCGCTTTGCGCACGAGAACGGTATTGCGGTGGGCCCCGGGCGCGGTTCCGGTGGTGGTAGCATCGTTGCCTATGCACTCGGTATCATCAGCATCGACCCCCTCAAGTACAACCTCATCTTCGAGCGCTTCCTCAACCCCGAACGCGTGTCCCCGCCTGATTTCGATATCGATTTCTGCCAGGCCCGGCGCGACGAAGTCATCCAGTACGTCAAACAAAAGTACGGCGAGGCCCAGGTCGCCCAGATCATCACCTTCGGCTCCCTCGGGGCCAAGTCCGTTATTCGCGATGTGGGACGCGTCCTCGAAATTCCGTATGGCAAATGCGACAGCCTCGCAAAACTGGTGCCCGATGACCTGAAAATCACGATCGACAAAGCCCTCGAGGAGAATGCCGTCTTCAAGCAGACCGCCAGTCAGGACGAGGACCTCAAAGCAATCCTGAAGTATGCCCGGGTACTGGAAGGGCTCTACCGTAACCCCGGTACCCATGCCGCCGGCGTCGTCATCGGCGAAAAACCCCTCATCGAAATCTGCCCCCTCGCTATCGATAAAGACAAACAGCCCGTCACCCAGTTCGCCAAGGAACCCGTCGAAAAAATTGGCCTGCTCAAAATGGATTTTCTGGGGCTCAAGACCCTAACCGTGATCCACGAAGCCATGGAACTGGTCAAGGCGGGGCATGGCATTGAGATCGATCTCAAAAAGCTACCCTACGACGATGCCAAAACCTATGAGCTACTCAACCGGGCCGACACCGTTGGCATCTTCCAGCTCGAAAGCGGCGGGATGCGGGATTTGATCCGGCGCATTGGTATCAACAACATCGAAGAGATTATTGCCGTGATTGCGTTGTATCGCCCCGGCCCCATGAAAATGCTGCCCTCCTACATCCAGCGCAAAACCGGGGAAATACCCATTGCGTATGAGCACCCCCTGCTGGAGGACATCCTCAAAGACACCTACGGCGTTATGGTCTACCAAGAGCAGGTGCAGAAAGCCGCCAATATCCTTGCAGGCTATTCCCTGGGCGAAGCCGATATCCTGCGCCGGGCCATGGGTAAGAAAAAAGCTGCCGAAATGGAATCGCAGCGCGTCAAGTTCATCAAAGGCTGCAAGGAAACGATCAACATGCCACCCGATCAGGCCCGGCGCATCTTTGACAACATTGCCCAGTTTGCCGGCTATGGCTTCAATAAAGCGCATAGTGCCGGCTATGCCATCGTTTGCTACGAAACCGCCTACCTCAAGGCCAACTTCCCAGCCGAATTCATGTGCGCCCTCATTTCTTCCGAAATCGGGAATTTCGACAAAATGCCCGGCTTCATCCAGGAAGCATCTGATATGGGTCTGGCTGTGCTCCCGCCGCATGTAAACCATAGTGGCGTGCGCTTCACCCCCGAAGGGCGTGGCGTGCGTTACGGACTGGCCTGCATGAAAAATGTCGGCGAAGGTGCGGCGCAGACGATTATTCGTGAGCGCGAAAAAGGCGGCCCTTTTACGTCCCTGATGGATTTCTGCAGCCGCATGGACACCAACGAGGTCAACAAGAAAGTCATGGAAACCCTGGCGAAGACCGGTGCCCTCGACTTCGACGACATGCATCGGGCACGCACCTTTGGCGCCGTCGATTTTGCCATTGCACGCTCCGCCGCTACGCGGGCCGATAAACTGGCCGGGCAAAGCAACCTATTCGATCTAATGGAGCCGGCAGCCAATTCCGAAGGCGCAGCCCCCGCCGACGAGCTGCCCGACTTCCCCCGCTGGAGCGAAACCGATTTGCTGGCAGCCGAACGGGAACTGCTCGGTGTATACATGAGCGGGCACCCCCTCTCCCACTGCGAACATTTGCTTACACTATACGAAACCGCCCCCGTCTCATCCCTCAAGGATCTCGAGAATGAAGCCGAGGTACGCGTCGGGGGGCTTGCCTCCACCGTTACAAAGCGCACCACCCGCGCCAAGGAGGAAATGGCTATCGTCCAGCTAGAAGACCTGCAAGGCTCCGTGGAAGTTCTTGTTTGGCCCTCGACCTATGCCCGCTATGCGCAGGTTCTCCAAAAAGATGCCATCCTTCTCATTGGCGGCAACATCCAGAGCAAGGACAACGGCAACAACTTGATTGCACACGAAATCTATCCGCTCGAGGACGCTCCCTCGCACTTTGCCCGTAGCGTCAACATCCACATCACCACCCAGCAACTGGAACACGGCTTGCAGAAAATCCGGGATATCGTCCACCTCCACCCCGGCCCCGTTCCCCTCAATATCTGCCTGCTCTTTCCCGAGGGCGAAAAAGTTACCATCAAGGCCGATGCGGAATTCCAAGTGTTGCCAGATGCTTCTCTCATCCACGAAATCGAGCAGGAACTCGGCGAAGGCACCGTCTTCGTCCATGTTGCCAAACAAGTCTTCAAAAACCCACCACAGAAAAAACGATTTTACCGCCAACGCCCAAAAACCCCGGCCGCCTGATTGCCCCCGCCATAAACACCGCTCACAACACAGGAGTGTGCTATGTATAGATTGAAAAAACAACAAGGCCTTCCTCTGGCTGTTCGATGCCTAGTGCTGGGAGCTTTACTACTCGTGGCAGCTTGCGGGGGACGCGAAACCGTGGTGCAACGTGGCAACCAGGAACAGGTACTGCATATTGGCAATCTGTCCGAACCGAAAGACCTGGATCCGCACACCGTCACCGGGGTCAGCGAATTCAACATCATTAACGCCCTGCTGGAAGGGCTCGTAGCCGCTGATCCCCGCACCCTCGAACCCGTTCCCGGCGTCGCACAAAGCTGGGAGCTGCTTGAGGATGGTCACCGCTACCGCTTTCACCTCCGGCCCGATGCCCGCTGGTCGAACGGGGATCCCGTGACCTCTGATGATTTCGTTTTTTCGTATCAACGCATCCTATCACCAGGGCTTGGCGCGCCCTACGCCTACATGCTGTACCCTCTCGAGCAAGCCGAAGCCTATCACCGGGGCCAGCTACAGGATTTCTCGAAGGTGGGGGTGCAGGCACCAGATCCACACACGCTCGACCTCGTCCTTCATACCCCCATACCACACTTTTTGTCCAAATTGATCCATGCGGCCTGGTATCCGGTACATCCCGGCACCATCCTTGCACATGGCAACATCGACAGCATCGACACCGGCTGGACACATGCAGGCTCCTTTGTGGGCAATGGTCCTTTCGTGATCCAGGACTGGACCCCCAACCAGAAAATATCCGTTCGCAAAAACCCCACCTACTGGGATCATGAAACCGTCAAGCTGCAAGGCATCGTGTTTTACCCGATCGGGGACCACACCATTGAAGAGCGCGCCTTCCGCGCCGGACAGTTGCACATCACAGGAACCATCCCCATCGACCGCATCCAGCACTACCGCCAGAACCAGCCCGAGATCCTGCATATCGAACCCTACTTAGGCACCTACTACTACCTCTTCAACGTGCAACGTCCGCCGCTCGACAATCCAGACGTTCGCCGCGCCCTGGCCCTGGCGATCAACCGCAAAACCCTGACCGAGGCCATTACACGAGCCGGGGAAGAACCCGCCCTGCACTTCACACCACCCAATACAGGTGGGTACACCGCCAACGCCAAGCTCACCGGTACCCCCGATGATGCCCGCCGCCTCCTGGCAAAAGCAGGCTTTCCCGGCGGCAAGGACTTCCCGACCCTGACGCTCCTGTACAATACCGCCGATACCCATGCACGCATCGCACAAGCCATTCAGCAAATGTGGCTCACGGAGCTCGGCATTCGCATCGAGCTCGTCAACATGGACTGGAAGGTCTACCTCGAAAACACCCAGCGCCAACAATTCGATATCGCCCGCGCCGGCTGGATCGGTGACTATCTCGACCCCGAGACCTTCCTCAACCTATGGGTCACCGATGGCGGCAACAACCGGACGGGCTGGTCCAACCCCCAATACGACCGCCTGATCCAGCAAGCCGCAACCACATCCAGCCCCCAAACCCGCTACAACCTCTTCCAGCAAGCAGAAGCCATCCTCATGCAGCACGCCCCCATCCTCCCCTTGTACTTCTATCGCAGCAAATCCCTCGTCCACCCCGCCGTTCAAGGCTGGCACCCCAACCTCCTCGACCAGCACCCCTGGAAACATATCCAGCTCACCCCCCAATAACCCAGCCCCATCCGAAAACCTTTTCGGATGGGATCAGGCTAGGCCGCCTGAGTGGTGACGAGCAGGAATGTGACGCCATAATAGATGAGCAGGGCAAATATATCATTCGAGGATGTGACAAACGGCCCGGATGCAACCGCCGGATCGATTTTGAAGTGGTGCAGCAAGATCGGCACAGTGGCTCCAAAGACAGCCGCAAACATCATGGCCAGACATAAGGCTACCCCCACCGTCAGCGCCAGGAACCCAGCCGAAAATGCGGTTCCGGCCCCACTGATCACAAAGCGTGCCCACCCACCAATGGCAAGTCCACAGATCGCCCCCATCAACAGACCGTTGGCAAGCTCACGAAATAGCAGACGATACAACTTTTTTTCATTGAACGAACCAATGGCAATGCCTCGAATAATCAGCGTGGAAGACTGAATGCCCGTATTGCCACCCATTGCCAGGACAATCGGAACAAAAAAACTGAGTACGAGCACTTCCGACACGGTGATGCGCTGCATGAACCCTTTCAAGATCATGCTGGTAAGAAAACCGGTGGCCAGCGTGATCAGCAGCCAAGGCAACCGGGCACGGCACGCCTGCAAGGGATTTGAATACTCTAATTCCTCGTCGGTTGAACCAGCTAACCGGAAGATATCCTCGGATGCCTCTTCCTCCAGAACATCCACGACATCATCAATGGTGATGCGCCCGACAATCCGCCGGTTTTCGTCCAGCACCGGGAGCGAAGTCAGGTCGTATTTCGACATCATCTGCGCCGCTTCTTCCTGATCCGTGTCCGTGTGTGCCTCATACGGCGCCGTCTCCGCAAGATCGCTGAGCCGCTTCTGGCTGTTCTCGTTTCGCAGCAAATCCCAGAGACTTACATACCCAACTAATTGCTTGCGCGGATTCACCACGTACGCCGAGTAGATCGGCTCATCTGTCTCGATCGTACGCATGAATTGGATCGCCTGGGCGGCTGTCTGCGTGCCGTACAGCGCCACAAACTCCGTATTCATAATGCCACCCGCCGTATCCTCCTCATACAGCAGAAGCTCACGCACCGTCTCCGCCACCGCAGGCTTCATGACTCGCAAGACGTCTTCGATCTCCTCCTCATCCATTTCGGCCAATAGGTCGGCCGCATCATCCGGGGCCATCACCTCCACAATCGCGGCCGTTTCCCCCGGCGTCAGATCTTCGAGCAGAAGCGCCCCTGCCACTTTGTCTATTTCGGCCAGTACATCCGGCTTCAACGCTTCGGGAAGGCTCTTGAAGAGATGGGTCTGCTCGGCGAGAGGGGTATTCTCAATGGCATCAGAAATATCGGCCGGGTGCAGCTTCTCAAAAATACGCGCCAGCTCCGCCCATTCCTGTTTACGAATACATGCCTGAACGATCTCTTGCGTTGTATCTTCCATCATAATCCTCAAAATCACGAAACATGCGGCGACTCGTTCGCCAGGGCATGGAGAACCAGGTCAAGGCCCACTCCCATGCAGCCACCGCCTGGCGCCCATGACTACCAATTTTGACCCATGCATCATCCGAGGCACTCCGGGTTCTACTTTGCCAATACCCAAGTTTCCTCGTCCCCATCCCGTCTTTCTATTCCCATCGGAATGGCTTGCTGGTAGCGCTTTCAAGCGAGAGCCTGCCGCTACTCGGATAGCAACGCAATCTTACTGCAATCAGACGCGCCCGTCGAAAATATAATGAGACCGCAATTTATCATTTGACACCGTGCCCCATCCATATATACTACTATCTCGTTCACCTTAGTAGTGATTAACAAAAAAAACAGAAAGGGACACACGATGAAAGCCTATGATGACAATTCGTATTCGATTGGAAACACCCCGTTGGTCAAACTGAACCGGTTAGTGGAAGGGAAAGCCAATGTCTTCGCAAAAGTAGAGGGGCGGAACCCGGCCTACTCGGTCAAGTGCCGGATTGGTGCAAGCATGGTGTGGGACGCCGAAAAGCGGGGGGTCCTGAAACCCGGTATGGAAATCATAGAACCGACAAGCGGGAACACGGGGATTGCGCTTGCGTTTGTAGGTGCTGCGCGTGGCTACAAGGTCACACTTACCATGCCGGAAAGCATGAGCTTGGAACGACGCAAGGTCCTGAAAGCCTTTGGCGCCAACCTGATCCTGACGGAAGCGGCAAAGGGCATGCCCGGTGCCATCCAGACAGCCAAGGATCATCTGGCGGAAAACCCGGATCACTACTTCATGCCGCACCAATTCGAAAATCCTGCCAACCCGCAGATTCATCGCGAAACAACGGGTCCCGAGATATGGGAGGCACTTGATGGAAAGGTCGATATACTGGTTTGCGGGGTCGGTACGGGTGGGACGATTACCGGAACGTCTCAGTTCTTTAAACTCGACAAGAAGCAGGAACTGCTGTCCGTTGCCGTCGAGCCAGCCGACAGCCCGGTGATTGCCCAAACCCGTGCGGGGCAGGAACTGAAGCCCGGCCCGCATAAAATTCAAGGTATTGGCGCCGGGTTTATCCCCAACACCCTCGATCTGGAAATGGTGGATCGGGTAGAATCCGTTACCAATGATGAGGCCTTCGAGACCACCCGTCAGCTCGCAAAGCAAGAGGGGTTGTTGTCGGGCATCTCGTGCGGTGCGGCAGCCACCGTCGCCTTACGACTGGCCAAGGATCCTGCGTTCGAAGGTAAAAACATTGTGGTCGTCTTGCCGGATGCGGGGGAACGCTACTTCTCAACCCCCTTGTACGAAAGCTGATCGAAAAGACATGTTCATAAGAAAAGTGGCAGGTGCTCCAGGCATCTGCCACTTTTCATTATCGTAATCCACGGATGGGCTTGTTTCCCTCGGGCGTGGCGACCTTGCGTAGGGGCTTTAGGGATTTCTTAGAGTCCCGCATGCGTAGATATGGGCGCTCACCTGTTACAATGCGCGGTGTCAGAAATACAATCAGTTCACGGTTTTTATTTTCGCTGACTTCCTTTCTAAACAGCATGCCTATCAATGGAATGCGCCCTAGTATAGGAACCCGTGCTTCTGATTCTAGCTTCTCGTTTTCAATCATACCCGCAATAATGATCGTTTCCCCGTTTTTAATAGAAATCCTCGTTTCGGCATAGGATGTCCGCACAATAGGAACCCCATCGGTTGAACCAATCGCCCCTGTATACCGGTCAATAACCGAGCTGATCTCGGGACGGATCAACATGTTGATCATGTCTCCATCATTGATACGCGGTGTCACGTCCAACGAGACACCGACATCAATGAACTGGAATGTCTCCCCCACGACATTCGTGCTGCCGGATTCCAATTTTGCCTCGGAATAGGGTTCGCTCGTTGTGACGTTAATCTCGGCCTTTTCTCCATCCATCGTTGCAATATGAGGATTGGAAAGGATCTTGGTCTCACCCACACCTTCCAGCGCCTGTAAAATGGCATTGAGTCGCTGGCCGCCCAGAACCGTGCTGTAGCTTAACCCCATGCCGCCCGAGGCAAAGGTTTCTACACTGCTGACACCAAGGCCAGAATCAGACGATGACGAGCGCTGAATCACTTCAGGTCGGATGGCGGTTGAAACGGTGGTCCGCGGGTCCAGCCCCTCAAACACATAATCCCAGTTCACGCCAAGCTCAAATCTGTTATTGAGCGCCACTTGGACGATTTTGGCCTCAATAAAGACTTGCCGCGACCTCCGGTCAAAGGCAGCAACCAAACCTTCGATCTCGCGCATCTTGTGCGGCAAATCCGTCACGATCAGTGTGCGGGTACGTGCATCTGTACGCAGGGTTCCTACCTCTTCACTCAGGACAGGAGACAGACTGGTCTGGACATCAGCCAGCTCGGCATGCTGCAGCACGAAGGTTCGTGTTTCGGTTGGAAGCTTACGCTGCAAGGTCGGAATATCCGATGCCAACGCCACTGCCTCCATTTGCCGGACCTTGGCGGGCGTATCAATCATCACCAACACGCCCGTCGCCTGATCCGCCACAACGGTTCCGATCGAACTCTTGATTGCATCAAGCAGGTCTAGAATCCGGACTGGATCAGCATATTTCAGCGCCAGCATCCGAACCTCTTTCTGGTCATAGAAGCTCGTGCCGAATTGCTGCTGGTACTCGGCATCCGTCATGATGGTGATGATGCCATTACGCACCATGAAGGCAAGGTTGTTGACCGATAGCACCACTTCCAATGCTTCCCCAACACTTACATCATCAAATTTCAAGCGCGTGGTTAAACCGGAAACCCCCTTGCCGATCACGATATTGCGAACGCCACCCCGGTGCGCCAGAAATTCGATCAGCTGCGCTACATCCCAGGAATCCAGTGCGCGCAAGTTTACGCGTTCATCCAGACCTTCGATGCCAAAATCGGTAAGCGAGCGGGCACCCGGCTGGCTCACCAGACGCGAAGGATCCCCGGCCGCATTGTTTTGCGCCCAAACGGTGCCTCCCCACAGCAAACATGCAAACAGCAAGCACGTCGCACCCACCTTTCTGTACGTATTCAGTTTGTCGCTCCGCATCGCACTGTTCCTTTGTTGCCGCTCCATTGAACGCTCCATAACCGATTATCAATCAAGTATCAACACTTCTTCGTCATGCTGAAGCTCAAGTTGGTTGTCTCCTATCCGAGCAACCGTTACATCCTGCCCCGTGATTTTGATCTGATGGCCTTCCTGCAAAAACTGTAGCCGCTCCGTCTGCGCATCCAGCACGATCGCTTCCAGCGCCCGTGCATCGCCCGTGCCCACTGCCGAAATACCTTTCAAAACCATGTGCTCACGCACATAGGCCCGCCAGCCACGAGCACCAGTCGGATCGCGCGTATCATCATCACCGGGGGGGGGCGGGTCACCGAAGATTCGCCGCCGCGCGAACCGGTCGACAGCCTCATGAAACGGCATTTCATTGATGTCGACTCTCGCTATCCCTGTATCAAATCGCCGGGGGTTCCATTCAGGCATCTCCGAGGGGAGGCTGCTATAGGTTTCATACCCGCTCAGCAAGAGCAGAAGAACCGCACCCAGCACCAAACC
>CAZRCN010000008.1:26143-35769 GCA_964598575.1 uncultured Victivallales bacterium
TTCTGTACAAAATGATGGGTATCCCATATGTATCGCTGCTGCGCAGTCTCGCGCGCTTCACGCCCCAACCGCAGTCGCAGTTGCGGATCGGAGGCCAATGTAACCATGGCATGCGCCATATCTGCCACCGTGTCACAAACCATGCCGCCGCCCTGATCAAGCTTCTCCGTAAGAATCGGCAGGCGGGTGGTAATGATGGGCAACCCACTCAACATGCCTTGTACCATAGCCTGCGAAAAGGTTTCCCGCATCACATGTTCATCGCGTGAAGGGACAATCATCACATCCATTCGCGCCAGAAATCCCGGCATGGCAGCCGCTGGCTGCCAATCGTAGCAATGAATGTTTTCTTCCGGAAAGCTCTTTTGGCTCGGAAAGGAGGCAAGGTGCAGGTGGCAGGTTTTCTGCACCTCGGTTGGTAATTGACGGAAAGCCGCCAAGGCGGTATCAGCCCCTTTCCAGGCATTATCCAAATTACCCACCACACAAAAATCCACGTTGTCATCATCGCGTGCCGGTTGGGAGGTTAGGTACTGATCGGCCTGTGTTACCCCATAATACACAAAAACACGCTCAAAACCTGCTGCCCGGAATTGCTGTGCAATCACCTGGTTGACGGCAACGATTACGGATGTCGGCCAAAAATGTTTTTGCACAAACAGCACCCGCCGTGAGGGTTGACGATGGGCAAGTAAGACACAGTGCTTGCAGATGCGCAGCACACGCAACCAGATAATGGATGCGAGCAGACGATTCGCCACATTCCCTAGTAATAACACGTCATACCGTTTACGTCGCAGCGAGCCCAGAGCCGTAAACAACCCCGATTTGGGGTCCGGGGTTCCCGGCAATAGGTGTAACGCATTTATATCCTGCACGTATGGATGCCAGGAAGGATGCAAGATGGCTGTAACATCGCGCCCACAAGCAACCAGCTCACGGAGCAAATTCAGATTGAACAGCTCTACCCCTCTAGGTGCTCCCTCGCAAGCGCGCCACATCACCTTATCCACAAACAGAATGTTCATCGCCCCCCTTGTCCTCGTGCTATTGTTCCTTGAACGGAACCGGCGGTTGCTTTGCACCGCTAACGCCCCCTGTTGCCGCTTGCGTATCCGGCAACAGCCATGGATCCGTCAATACCTCGTAATCCGCTTGCTGCAGTTGAAACACAAAACCATGCCCCTGCAGCATGGCAAACCCACCGCGGCCCTCATCTATCGGGGCGCCCAAAAGAAGTGTCTGCTGAATGTGATCTGTATCGGAGGAACGAAAGGTAATGGTGACCAACGGCGCATCCAGCCCAAATGCATCCAGCGCGGCAGGATGAAAAGCAACCACTTGATCCGCATACAGTTGCGATATGCAATCCAATATATCGAAGATGCGATTCGTTGCAAGGGTGCCGCCTGTAGCTTCGCGGCAGGACCAGACCGCACTGCCATCCGGTGTGGTTTGCTTTTCCACCGCAACGGAGCCCGCCCCGTCTTGCCGCAGCATATGAACAATCGCCGGCCGATCCAATTCCAGCACCCTCCGGCTTCGATAGGCTGCCGGCCATAAAAGGGCATCCGACTCCATGCCAACCTCAAATCCTTCCAAAACAACACCCCGTTCCATATCCGGCATCCACCCATTCCACAATGCATTGGTGCCCACATGGGCTTCCAGTTGCAGCGATCGGGAAGGCGCACCATTCGGTTCCGCTGTCGCCTCCTGATCCCAAACCTCCACCTGGAGCGGATCCTCCCCCTCAGGCTGGGATGGCCCTTCAAATGACTGTACCCGCAGTCGCCTACATGCTTGCCACAAACGCGAGACAGCCTTTGGATCGGCTGGCGTCCGAATCGGCTCCTGTAGATGCCAACCTGTATCTCCCTGCTGCACCAGCTCGATACGATGCTCGCCTTTTGCCATGCGAATTTTGCTCACATCCTGCAAGGGCATATCCCAGATCTGCCGCTCTCGAATGGCATCCACAGATATATCGGCCCATTGCAGCAATCTATCAGAAACGGTAAATACGGAGGAAATCCCGCCCCGTCGCGCATACACCTCCTGAGCCGCATCCTCCAACCTCCGCCCGAGAAACACGTCTTGCCCGGCGTTTTCCCCATTCCACCATAGCGTCAAACGTGCCGCAGCTTGATCAACCGCCAAACTGCCATCCTCCCATTCCGACCGAAAGGCAACGCCCTGCTCCTGCGCCAACTCCTGTACGGGTGCATCCCAGAGAAATTGTTGAATACGGGCCTGCACGAATGCTTCCAGCAGATCCTCCACAACACTTGGATCAGCAGGCCACTCCACCGGCTGTTGCACGAACCATCTGTTCTGACGGCGCACCAGTTGTAGAAACCCAGCTTCGCGTCGCTGGATGTCAATGCGCACCACCCGGCTTGCCGCTCCTTGAAACAAGGACTGATCCCGCAGGGCATGCATATCCTCTGGAAACAATGCGACAAAGGATTCCGGCACAATCAATACGGTATCAGACAACCGTTTACAGGCATACACCCCCCCCCCGAAAGGGGTACGGTTCCCAATCAACAACTGCTCACGCCTGTCTCCAGATTCCACATACACAGATAAGGCCGCCGGATCCAAACCATAATCGGCCAAGGACAGATTTCGTAAAGCCCTTTGCTCTTTCGTGATAATATCCAAAGCCCGTAAACGTTCAATCGCTGCCACTATCCGATTGAGAATGGGCCCGCTTGCACGCGCCCGAATCGGTGCAGCGATAAACCACTTTTCCCCCTTGCGGGTTACTTCGCACCGACTCTCATCACGAATCATGCCGACAATTGTCACAGGAGCCGTCGTCAAATCAAACACCCGGCTGTCGAAAGTCCCCGGCTGCCCCATTCGGTCCTGGTGGTCAAGGATGTAGAGTACACTTCCCAAAAAGAGGACCATGGCAGCCAGAAATCCTGTTGTACGTCCCTTCATATCATCCTTGCCTGTACCTAGTCTGTAACTTCATTGTTTTTCGTAGCCTCGCTCGCCAGAGCGTGGATGACGCAACCCAACTCGCTCGACAATTCGTCCACGCTCTGGCGAGCGAGGCTACGTAGTTACATACAATCTCCCATGCTTTACTATCATCGACGACGCAATATTCCCACCACAGCGCCGACCAAAACCAGTCCCGCCGGAAAAACAAACACCAGCGCTAGCAGTAAGCGCCGCCAGATTGCCCGATTGCATGCCGGTTGCAACAAATAGGGTACCCGCGGTGCTACCGTCAACAAGGCATCACGCTCTGCCAACCAATGCAAGGCCGACATGCACAAACTGATATTGCCGCCCACACCACTCGCAACCGCTGCATTGGAAACAAAAAACGAATCGCCGAGCACAACCAAACGGGTGGGAGGCAGTTGCGCATCGATACTGATCGCACCACGCTCCACCGCCAGGGCGACCGGGATTGACCCGCGCTTTTCCTGGCTCTCATCCCAGACCGGTGGCTGTTGCGAAACATCCGACTCAATCCACCCCTCATCCCCCGTCTGTGCCAAAATCGATACCCGGATGCGATCTTCATCAACGAAATCGCCGTTTCCCGCATGTGCCCCCTTCGGCGTGAGCGGCAGGACAGGACGTGGCAGAAAAAACATGGTCGTCATATTCCGGAAGCTTCGCGTAATGGGATGATCCCCATAGTGCGTAACCAATAGCTCCCTACCCGTAAACGTCCGCCCCGCCACATATCCGGACGCGGCATACACATTCCACTTCTCCAGCAAAGGGGACAATCCGACTTCCACCTGGGGATCGAGCATCAGCAGCAAACGCCCATGCCGATCCTGTAGATAGGATTCGATCCAGCGTAATTCCTCTTCCGATAGTTGTTGATCCGGACCAGCCACCACCAGCACCTGACAATCCGCAGGAACCCCCTTATAGGTGCTCATGTCCAATCGCCGCACATCAAAATTGTCCCGGCTGATAATACGAGCCAATGCCGAAAACCCATTCTGGGGATGAAAATCATCGATATCCCGTTCCCCATGTCCGGTCAGAAAATACACGACCGGGGTTTCTTCCTC
The DNA here is from genome assembly GCA_964598575.1 of uncultured Victivallales bacterium. Classification (GTDB taxonomy): domain Bacteria; phylum Verrucomicrobiota; class Kiritimatiellia; order UBA8416; family UBA8416; genus T3Sed10-140. The sequence continues at coordinate 30,199 of CAZRCN010000008.1, forward strand.
CATAACAGACAGAATCGCTGAAGAAAACGCCTGTTCGCCAAGAAATCCCACCATACGCCGTGCCATACCATCCTCGCGCACCTCAATCTCATACTGCGCCAGATTTCCAACATCAATGATTCGCTCACTCTCGCCACTGCGAAAGAGAATTTGATTGCCGGACTCCAATGCAAATTCCTGTGCGAGTTGACGCGTTCTCGCAATATCCCGGCTAGGATCTACCAGTTCCAGGGAAAAAGCCAGATCCGGCAGAGCTGTAGCCACATGCTGGTACTCCGACAACAACTGGCGTACATCGTCATACAATCGATCCTCCGCATCCACTAGGGCAATAATCTCCAATGGCCCTTGCTGCCCCGCCAGCATGTTCTGCGTTTTCTCGGAAAGCTGATGGCGGGCCCGCACGTCCAACCCCCATGTACGGGGCAAAACCCGCCAAACGATCACATTGACCAGCACAACCACCAACGCGCCCAGCAGAATCGCGCCGACCCCATTCAGCCCCATGTACCAGCGTCGCAACCCGTACCGTACGGCCGGCTGTTCCGTTTTGCCGTCTCTCCAACTCATAGCCAACGCCTCGATTCCAGGACACGAACAGCCGCAAACAACAAAAACACCGTAACCGAGGCATACAGCAGCGCCAGTCGTATATCCAGCATACCTCCCGTATAGCGCAAAACGTGCGCTTCCACCGAAAACTGCTCCAGCGTCGCCCGGCGAACAAACGGCAACATCTGTAGAAACGGTTTTATCATAAAGGGCAGCAATATACCCCAGAAACAGCAAATGGCAGCCACAATCTGATTGCGTGTACACAAGGAAATCAGCAGCCCGATCGCCGTGCAGCACAAGAGCAACAACACCAGCATACAAGCACCACCTGCCAGCGCCATATGGTCAACCGCCTCGATTCCAGGTGCCAGGTATGCCAACAGGTATACCCCGGCCAGAGCGGGGAGCACCACAAGCATGATATACAGAACGGCACCACAATATTTTCCCAATACTACCGCCAGATCGGATACAGCACTCGTCAGCAACGTTTCAATCGTGCCAGACCGCTTCTCCTCCGCAAAGAGTCGCATCGTCACAACCGTAATCAGAACCGGTAACCAAATCACAATCGCAACCACTTGCAGCGCTTCGACTTGAACCGAAGCACCCGTCTGAACACGAACCGTATGCAGAAACGTCCAACCAACCGAACTCAGAAATACCGCTGCGGTCACATATCCGATTGGTGATAGCAACAAATGCTGTAACTCCTTGTGCATGATGGCACAACATTTACGCATACCGCCCCCTTTCCAAACGGCGGGTTTCCTGCGTCAAGGCAGCAAACACATCCTCAAGATTCTGGGGAATACTCTCCAAACGCCTCAAACGCCACGCTTGCTGGCAAGCCAGAACAAACAGGCGTTCGCGCGTAACACCACCACCGGGACCTTGCAGCGCAACATGGCACCAGTCCCCATGCTGCTCCAGTGAAACATCATGCACGCCGCTGATACCGCCAATCGCCGTACGAATGTGCTGCGCATCTCCATGCAGCTCCAGCACAATGCGCTCATCCCCCTTCAGCAACCCCGGCAAGCTGGCAGGCGTACCGGCGGCGACAACCTGTCCCCGGTTCATGATTAGCACTTCGTCGCATAAGACTTCCACCTCCGAAAGGTTATGGGTAGACAACACAATGGTGTGACGGCCCGCCAGCGACCGGATCAGGCTGCGCACCTGACGAATTTGATTTGGGTCCAAGCCGGCCGTAGGCTCATCCAGCAGTAAGCATGCCGGATCATGCAAAAGGCAATCCGCCAATCCTACCCGTTGCCGGTATCCCTTTGAAAGGGTCCGGATTACATGCCGCTGCTCATGTTCCAAGCCACATGCTTCCAGGACAAATGCCATCCGTGCCCGTATCTGGGATCGGTTCATGCCCTTCACCCGGCCCCGAAAGCGCAAGTACTCCTGGACCCGCATATCCAAATACAACGGAACATTTTCCGGCAGGTATCCGACACGTGTCCGGACATCGCCATCCGCCCCCATCAAATCCATTCCATCCAACAGCAAGCGGCCTGATGTTGGGCGTACGTAACTGGCCAACATGCGCAAGGTCGTCGTCTTGCCCGCTCCATTGGGGCCAAGAAAGCCGACAATATTGCCGCGCTTTATCGAAAAAGTGACCCCAGCAACGGCATGCACGCGTCCAAAGCGACGGCTAACATTCTCGGCAAGAATCATGCTTCGTGTGGTATTCTCTTTCAAGGAAACTCCAAGTTTGTCTTTAACGGCATGCGTAGATACTATGGCTCCATGGAAATACAGTCAAGTGCAGCGCACAGCAAAAGGAAGGGAACCGTCGCAGCCCATCCATATGCCAAGCGTCAGGAAGAGCCTCACGGGTATCACGGCGTAGCAACTCACTACCTCGCGTGGCGCTTGCATGCCGCCAGCCCTACCGCTGTGCAGGAAGGAAGGGAACGGTTTCCCTTCACCGAACGACACCTTCAATGCATCTGGTATGATCCCGCGTTACGCCCTGCTTTCCTCCAGACCGACGAGGAGGAAACCGTGCATGTCCTCAACCCCGGTTTCTGGAACCTCGAGGCAGGACCTGATTTTCTCGACGCAGAACTGGTGATCGAACCGGATACGCGTCATGTACGTGGCGATGTGGAAATCCACATCTACCCCCGGGATTGGCTGCGGCACAAGCATGCACAGGATCCCCGCTACCGGCAGGTCATCGCGCATATCACCTATTTCCCCGCATCCTCGCTCCCCCTGCACCTGCCAGCGCATACGCTGCAAATCGCCTTGCAACCCCTGCTCAACGACGAGCACCCACTGGATATTGCGGCAATCGATGTAGCTGCTTATCCCTATGCTGCACGCATGCAACCCTGTCCCTGCGCAAGAATCATGCAACAGCACGCGCATCGCCTCTCACCGCAAACGGTCCTGCAAGCCGCCGGTAGCTATCGCTTCCAAACCAAAGTCCAGGAACTCGAGCAGCAGCTCCGCCCCTTCACACTGCCAGACGTGCTGTATCGCAATACCATGCGAAATATGGGATACAAGTCGAATCAAAGGGCGTTTCTGGAGCTAGCCGATGCCGTTCCCGTATCTCAATTGCAGGGCCAGCCCCCACTCCAAAACTTCGCCCGCTTGCTGGGCATGGCCGGACTACTCCCCGCGGACCTTCAGCCAAGCACGGCCAACCTAGACGCCCGACAATTCCTACGCCTTGTGTGGGATGCCTGGTGGCCCATCCAAACCGACGGCACCCCACTCCCGGCAGGAACGTGGGCCCGCACATCCACCCGGCCAGCTAATACGCCGGAACGAAGACTGGCTGGCATTGCCATTCTCTTCGCAAGACAACACCCCTGGCAGGAAATTGCAAAGATGTTACAAGGCCAGCAGCCGCTCGTTCCGGCACTCACACAACTGCTCGAACCACACCCTGCACTGGATTTCTGGCTACGGCATGCCACGTTCCGCAGTCGCACACAACCACGGCAAACAGCCCTCATCGGGCCTGCGCGCCTTGCTGCCTGGCTGAACAACACCCTGCTCCCCTTGGCGGTCGCAACGCGTGAAATCACCTTGCAAACAGCCATGGACTTGACCCTCCCGGAAGCATCCAACAGCGTGATACGCGAAACGGCCTCGCGGATACTGGGTTCCGATCAAACCCCGCAAACCTATGCCGGTTCCGGAATCCGGCAACAGGGCCTCATCCAGATCTATGCAGACTTCTGCCAGAACGGTTGCCAAAACTGCCGGCTGCACACCGCGCTAGAAGCTGAAGGCGAAACGACCAACGGGTAATTGCATCTTCCCGTCGAGGCACCAAGGGGCATCATTCCGGCAAGCCCCGCACATATTCGCCCTCATGCCAGACCCCGCGGACCCGTCGGCCCTCGCTGATACGTACCCCTTCACCGTGCAGTTGGCCATCTTTGAACGTGCCCACCACTTTGGTTCCATCTGCAAACGTGTATGCCCCCTTGCCATGCCGGACCCCCTCGACAAAGCTTCCTTCATAGCGGCTACCATCCGCAAAAACATATACCCCCTGCCCCGTGCGTGCGTCCTTGCGGAATTCCCCTTGATATACGTCTCCATTTGCAAAGCGATAGACGCCCGCGCCATGCTTATGCCCATTCAAAAAATCCCCTGCATATACACTGCCGTCCGCATACTGCATGATGCCACGACCAGTGATCATATCATTGCGAAACATTCCGGCATACCTGCTGCCATCCGCAAGCGTCAAGCTACCCAGCCCCTCGCGGACCCCCTCCATGTAGCTGCCGACATACCGCTCACCAGAGGCGCGCACCATGGTTCCGGTCCCATGCTTGAGGTCGTAGCGAAACATACCTTCATACCGATCCCCCTTGCGCGTTGTATATACACCCCACCCATGCATCAGCCCTGCTTGAAATTCCCCCTCATACCGATCCCCGTTCGGATATACCACAACCGAAATCGTACGTGTGGCTTCCGGCCCCGGCTCCATTGGCGTAGCACGCGCCACAATCTCCTCGAACCGCTCATCCAACATGACCCCCTCGAACGAATCCAGTAAATGCGCTCCGGCAAAAGGTTCGGGGGCTGCCGCCGTGGCCGTATCAGGCATATCCGCATCTGCAATACCTTGCTCCCCGGAAGGAGCTACAACACGCCCATCCGCCAACGCCACTACCTCTTCCCAGCGTTGCGATTGCCTTTCCACGCTTGCCACCAAAGCGTCCAGCACCTCCCCGCGTTCATGCAGACGTTTTTCCAGTGCTTGCTGCTCCCGCGCAGCCTGCTGCTCCCGCGCCTGAATCCAGCGCCCGTGTCTGGCAACATCACTGCGCAGTGCTTCCGCCGTTTGGCTCTGCGAGATCTGCAACCCGTTAAGACGGGAAGATAAATCCAATTGCGATCGGCTGATTCGGCTGAATTGATTCGAGGTATCCGTGAGATACAACACATTCTCCGCCACCTGGGCGCGTAAGCTATCCAGCGAGGCAAACACCTCTGAGGTATGCCGGAACATCGCAATGCCTGCCCCCAATAGAATTGCTACCGAGGCTAGTGTCACAAAAATCAGGAAGGTAATAAACCAGAGAAACGTACGCCGCACCCGTTCTCTTTCGGCGGCAAACGCATCGCGTAACCGCGAAATGCCCACATCGCCCTGGTCCTGAACCTCTTCCGTCATAACGCATCTCCACCCGCAGGCTGCTCCGATTCCAGCGTCATGACTTTCGTAACCTGAAACGAACCGTTCACCATCAAATCTCCGGACTGGGACTGGATCGCCACTTGCCGAACGCGCATCAGCCCCGGTGCTTGGCTTACCGCACGCAGAAACCGAATGAAAGCCGGAATTTCCGCATCAAATTCCCCAACCTGGATTACATAGGTAATCAGATAGGCTGTCGGCTCCGGCTGCTGGTGCCGCATCGAACGCAATTGTACCCCATGCTCAATGGCCATCTCATCTAACTGATTCTTAAAGGCTTCTATCGTTTCGGTCTCTGCTCCGGAAACGCCCAGGTAGTTTTT
>CAZRCN010000008.1:35869-42717 GCA_964598575.1 uncultured Victivallales bacterium
ACCTGAAAACGAAAGCGCTGATCATTCCCCATAGCTGTGCCACCCGCTTCCTCCACTTGTCGCATAAAGGCCGTTTCTTCCAGCCCGCGAATCAAATTCCGGATATCACGCCGCGACGGGGCCGTACCCTCCAGACTGAAAGTCTGTCCTTCCAAATCCAAGGTGAAAGCATTGACATAAACCCCATCGGGTATCGCACCATGCACGATCGGCAGCAATTGCTCCGGCAAGGCGAATGATTCCAGCCGGAACAGGGTTGCCCGGATCACTTCGACCATCCGCTCCACATGCTGCACCTGTGGCGCCAGCCAGGCATTCTCCATGCGTAGATCCTGCAACCGGTTCAGACGATAGCCTGCTGCCAGCAGGATATAGAGCGATCCAGCCAGCATACATCCAATCAATGCCGCCACAAAACGAGTCCAGATGCGGGATCGTTGCTGCATATGCGTTCGCATCGCATACACATCCGGCACAAAGTGCAAGGCCAGTGCATCCGGTGACATCGCCATTCCTATCAGACCGGTCACCGACACCTTTGCTTGTGCATCATCGCGCAAGGTTGCCGCTACCCCCGCATCCACCGCTACATCAGCAAGCACATCGACCTTCTTGCAGGGGACATCCAAGGCTTTTGCAATGATTGCCGCGACCTCATCCGTGCATGTAGCTGGTGCACCAGATAGTTGTACCGCATCAATCGTATCCCCCTGCATGGCATCCTGCCCGGACCGACAAGCCTCCTGCAAACGCTGGATGAACCCATCCGTCCCCTCTTCGATCTGCGATGCGCCCCACAAAATACTTTTTGAAAAGACCACCTTGCGGTGGCGTACCAGAAGCATGTGCGTAAAGTAGGAATCCACATCCAGCAACAAGGTTGCTTTCTCGGATGGATCATGCCGGGTATGATAAAGAAACCAATTCATCACCCCTTCCGAGGAAATCGTCATCCGTTCCACCGACAATCCGGCATCTTCCGCGGCATAGTAGCGCTCCCGCACAATACTGCGCGGCACGATGCCCAGCAAAACCCGCGTGTAGGTTCCTTGCCGCGTTTGCCCGAGCACCTTATACCCCGAGAGAATCTCTCGCATCGAGTACGGCGTCTGGCGACCAATTTGCAAATCGATCATATCCTGCAGTTCCGCCGCTTCAATCGAAGGTAATTCCAGCAACCGGACATTCACTACTTGCCGCGGAATGCAGCTTAGCACGGGTTGCTGCGTAAATCCTTTCTCGCGCACAGCAGCTCGTAAACTCTCAGCTACCACCGTCTCCCGGTCCAACGGTTCCAAGTGCGCCCGAACCACCTTGAGCCCCTGACGGCCCGCATGCACCTCCAACACCTTCAACCAGTCGTTACTGACTTCCAGCAACACGGTCTTCTGCCGCGGTTTCAGCCACGCCCCTTCCGCTCTGTCTCTTTTCGTTCTGCTTGCCATCTATGAATGCCCCTACTCAGCTTTCCCGACCTGCTCACGCCACAAAACATACTGCCCTGCACGTGTGTCCCACACAAAGGCAAACCCTATTCCTGCCGCTGCCTCTTCACCGCCACCAGCAGCGATACCCCGGAACGCCGTCGAATACGCCGCTAATCCATGTTGCACCGAAAATCCCGGTTCAATGCCTTCTACCCTCTCTTCAAAATTCGCCCTGCTGCTGAATCCCGTTTGCGCACGCTCTTCCACAATCACGCGGGCGATTTGTTCCGCAACAGCCGGTTCCCGCCCTGCTGCAATCAGCACCGCCACCAAAACCGTTTCTGTTGCTGCATTAAAATTGATCCAATCTCCTTGGCCATATACTGTCACATGTGGTTCCAGCGCTGCATACAGATCCGCGGACATCGCTTCCTCCAGCCGGAGCCCCCCAACCGAGGCATACGACTTCCGATCATACTCATCTTGTGCATCCGGTGTCAATCCGTCATCCACCCCCGGTTGAAACAACGTCTCCGCAAGCAGTGCGCCCGGTTCCCCCCCCACATATCCAAACAGGGCCTGCAGGAGAGCGGGGGGCGCAGCATTCAGATGAATGCGACCTTCTTCACCGACTACGCCGGCTAACCGACTCGTCTCACCCGGAAAGGCGAACGAGACATATGCCGTCTGCCCGCCAAATTCTGCAGGCAGCGCGAATGAAGCGGCATCCCGGTTCCAGGCATCGGCCGAGACACCATCCCAGACATTGGTCATAAGCGCTGTTTCTCCTTGCTGCGCCTCCATCACAGACACAGCCCAAGCCGCGGCACTCCACGCTTCCATGCGAGCATGGACACGATACTGCAATCGTTCCGCCGCACGCAAGACCGCCAGAACATGCCCGGCGGATGCTACCGTGAGGGAAGCCAGAAAAAACAGAACCCACAACACAAGAATCAGGATACTTCCCTGGCGCGAATGTGTTCGTGATACCATCATGAGGACGGTTCTCCCTGCATCCCGGGCAAGGTCATCACACGCGATACCCGCCCCGTGCCAGCGTGCGTACCCTCAACCAGCATCTGAACGGCAACCGGCATATTCGTGTCGTTATCCCATTCCGTCAGCCACGAACCCCGGCGCTCCCGATCCGCAAACCGAAAAGACACGCGCATACCGGCATCCAGCAATTGCATGTCTTTTCCCGCTGACCCCTGTGCCCCTTCCTCCCAAAACAACAACCCACCACCTGAAGGCGCACGGTACTGCACCCGGACTATCGGGGCTCTCCCCAAAGGCGCTCGGCCAAATTGCAAGGTTTCCGACGTCATCTGATAGGAAGCAGAAGGAAGTATAGCCAGCAAATCTCGCTCCAGCTGTTCTCCCGCAAGGTGCACATCCACTTCATTGCTGCCAAAAGCCTGGATGCGATCATACACCCGCAATCCACCATCCAGGCATGCCAGCACCCCTCCCAGCACACCGACCAGAATCATCAAACCAACCAGCAGTTCAAGCAGCGTAAATCCTTCTGCCGCGCGAGGAAATGTACTCATGGCATGGCCTCCTCCCGGCTCGGTACCCGGTACAGCAGTACCCCCAGCTCGTATGGCGGGCCGCTCTCATCCGGATCGCCTGTATATTGAACGTGATACAATCCGTCCCGACCAGAAATACCTTTGGAGATCTCTACCTGGCCTCCCTTTGACGGCGCATCGCCTTGCAGTACAGCAAGCCGGGCATGCGCGAGGGCATCTTGCGCGCCCATCATGGCACGTATACGCTGCACACTGCCGTCCCACGTGTATAGTACCGTGTGCATCCCTTGCAGAACCAGTACGAGGCCCGTGGCCAGAATGACTACGGCAATCAATACCTCCAGCAAGGTAAACCCTGCGCGCATGGGTGGCCCACCATCAACGCTCGCTCCCATGCCTCTTCTCCTTCGTGCGTTCCTGGCTCAGCGTGCCTGCAAATTGCTCACTTTCCCCCCGGATTGGCTAGGGTCGGCCCCATCGGACCATACCTCGAATCCAACCGGACCAGAGTCCCGACGATACTGATACGGACGCCCCCAAGGATCATCAGGCGTTTTTTCCAAATACGGCCCTTTCCATTGGCCAGCGCCCTGCCCGGAACGGTCACCCGCAGACGGCTCCGTCATCAGTGCCTCCAACCCTTGCTCATTCGTGGGGAACCCCCCCATATCCAGTTTGTAGAATTTCAGGGCCGTTACAATCGAAGCAATTTCGCCACGCGCAATATGCTGCTTGGCATCATCTGCCCGATCCAGAATCCGCGGCAAGATCATCCCGGCCAAAGATGCCAGAATAATCACGACGATCATCAGCTCTATTAAGGTAAAACCCGCGCGTTTGTTCATGTCCGTTTTCCTTCCTGCCCACTGTTTTGTCCCAGACCCCCGTACAATACCTTTGCTCTTGGCCGTACTCTGCCATCCTACTCCCTGTCGTTGCTACTGTAAACCGCAAAACCCTACCGCAGGCTCCCGCCAATCTCAAAAATAGGCATCAACATGGCAAACACAATAAACCCCACAAGCCCCCCCACAACCAAAAGGAGAATGGGCTCCAGCAAGGCCGAAAGCATACGGCTGAAGCGTTCCACTGAGGCTTCATAGAATTTGCCCACCTCCCCCAAAGATTCCTCCAGGCGCCCCGTTTCCTCTCCGACGGCAACCATATTGCCGACAAACGGCGGAAAGATTCGCGACGTTCGAAACCCCGTCGACAAGCGCTGCCCCTGCTGAACCGTTCGAGCCCGCAAGGCATCTACCTCCCGCCGCAACACAGTATTATGCAGGGTGTTGCCACTTAAACGCAAAACCCGATCCAGCGGAATGCCTGCATCCACCAGCAAGGCAAATGTCCGTGCAAATCGCCCAATCTCCACATCACGCAGAAAGCGCCCCAGCAACGGAAGCTGCAACAAGAAACGATCCAGAACGATGCGTCCGTTCTCCATGGCCGCCAGCCGGTGCAACACCACCCCCACCAAGCCTATCAAAAGCAGAAACCAGTATCCATATTCGGTAAGCAAGGAACTTGTCCCAAGCAGAATCCGGGTTGGTAATGGCAAGTCCGTGACATGCTCAAACAAGGCCATCACACGTGGCATAAAAAACGCGAGCAACACCACAATCGTACCGGCCCCCACCAAGGCCACCAGTATAGGATACGCCATGGCCGCCTGTACTTTCCTGCGGCCCTCCTCTTCCTTCTCTCTTGCATCTGCCAGCCGCTCGAGAACGACATCCAGCACCCCTCCTGCTTCTCCGGCCTCGACCATACTGATGTACAGCGGCGGGAAAAGACGGGGGAAGGCACGCAAACTTTCGGATAGCATCGCACCATCCCGAATGGCATGGGCCATCTCTCCCACAACCGCTTGCATAGAAGCCGATTCTGTTTGCTCCTGCATACTGTGCAAGGCCCGCAACACAGGCACCCCCGCACGCAGCATACTGGCAAGCTGGCGCGTAAAAATCGTCACATCCCCGCGACGCACACGATGCAACCTGATCCGACGCAAGGGTTCCCTCTTATGCCCCTCGGCCAGGCGCACCCACACCGGTACCAAGCCCATCGCTTCAATCCGCGCAACAGCAGCCGCATGCGAAACAGCAATCAACTCACGCTCTACCGTCTCGCCTGGCCCTTCCTTGGCCTTATATCGGTACCGTGGCATTCCGCCTCCCGGTTTATACCGTATCCCCCCTTACGCCAGGGTTACACGCAGTAATTCCTCTTCTGTCGTAAGGCCGGACTCCACCTTGCGCATACCATCCTCACGCAAGGTCGCCAACCCCATCTCGCTCGCGGCCTGACGTATATCATGTGCAGAAGCCCTGGCAAGAATCATATCCCGCAGCCGCCCTTCCAGTGGCAAAAACTCGCATATGGCTACCCGCCCACGGTACCCACTCTGATTACAAGCCTGACACCCTTTTCCCTCATACCGGATACGACCATCCTCCCGGGTGACAGTCTCGCGGCAGTTTTCACAAATCGTCCGCACCAAACGCTGGGCCATGAAGGCTTGTACCGTGGACGTGATCAGATACGGGTCAATGCCCATGTCGATCAAGCGGGCTGCGCCCCCCGCAGCATCATTCGTGTGCAGCGTGCTCAAAACCAAGTGCCCCGTCATGGCCGTCTGCACCGCAATCTCGGCCGTCTCCCGATCACGTACCTCCCCCACCATCATCACGTCCGGGTCATGCCGCAACATGCTCCGCAAGGCCGTCGCAAAGGTCAGACCAATCTCCGGATTCATCTGCGTTTGCGTAATCCCCGGCAACTCGTACTCAACCGGATCTTCAATCGTAATGATTTTACGTTCCCGCGTGTTCAGGCGACTGAGGCAGGCATAGAGTGTCGTGCTTTTCCCGCTACCTGTTGGACCCGTCACAAAGAGAATGCCATGCGGCGCTTCAATCAGGGATTGTAAACGTGCCACATGCTCGACACTAAAGCCAAGCTCCTCCAGATTATACAGCATCGTTGAGGGCAGAATGCGTACCACAACATCTTCACCATGCATACTCGGCACAATCGAAACCCGCAAATCAAAACTGCGATGCTTAATCGTCACACGGGCCCGCCCATCCTGCGGCAGGCGGCGCTCTACAATATTAAGACCCGCCATCAGCTTAATGCGGGAAACAATCGAGGCATACAGGCTTTGCATGCGCTCGGCTGTCGATGTGTCATACAACACGCCATCAATCCGCCGCCGCACCACAACCCCGCGCCGATGCCGCTCAAAATGCAGATCCGTGGCACGGTCACGAATGGCATCCGACAACAACTGGTTGACAAGGCGAACCACAGAGGCATCCATGGTCTGGCTATCCACATCGAGCGCTTCCTCCTCCTCCCGCTCCGGATGCACTTCCTCGACCCGGTCGGCAAGAATCTGCTCCACGGTGTCAGCACCCACCCCGTAATAGCGCTGCAACGCTTCATGAATGTCAGCACGGGTAGCCAAAACACGCTCAACCTGCACGCCAAACGCCGTTTCGATATCCTCCACTACTTGCAAATCTACCGGATCCGAAACGGCGATCGTAATGCGCTGGCCAGTATCGGCAATCGGCATGACCCGGTAATGTTCGGCCTGCTTGGCACGCACCCGCCTGAGAACGGCAGGGGCAATCTCCTGCTGGCGCAGCTCCACATATGCCATGCCAAAGGCCTGCCCATACGCGCGCAACACCGCGGCATCGGATACACGTGAATCTGCCAGCAACACACGGACTAACGGCTGAAACGCGTGCTCCGCCTCCTTCTGCGCAGCAGCCAGTTCAGCGGCAGAGAGTACCCCATCCTGTAACAGCACATCCTCAAACAAGCCCATATGGCCTCCCTGCTCCCCCCCACAGGCACAAGGGGGGTATCC
>CAZRCN010000009.1:0-39043 GCA_964598575.1 uncultured Victivallales bacterium
CGATAGAGGTCGCGGTTGCGGGTGGCCATAATATTCTCATGGTGGGGCCTCCGGGTACGGGCAAGACGATGCTGGCCAAGCGGATTTCTTCGATTCTGCCGGTGTTGACGCTGGATGAGGCGTTGGAGGTAACGAAGATTCACAGTATATCGGGTGCATTGCCTGCACATGCCGCGCTGATTGAACATCGGCCTTTCCGGTCGCCGCACCATACGATTTCGGATGCGGGTTTGCTGGGAGGGGGGGCGCATCCGGTTCCGGGGGAGGTGAGTCTGGCGCACCGGGGGGTGCTGTTCCTGGATGAGTTGCCCGAGTTTCACCGGAATGTGCTGGAGGTATTGCGGCAACCGCTGGAGGATGGGGTTGTGACGATTTCGCGGGCTGCCTCGAGTGTGACGTTTCCTTGTGCATTCATGCTGGTGGCGGCTATGAATCCATGTCCCTGTGGGTATTACTCGGATCCGCGACGGGAGTGCCGCTGCTCGCCGCACCATATTCTCCGGTATCGGAGCAAGATCTCGGGTCCGTTGCTGGATCGGATCGATATTCATATTGAGGTGCCGTCGATGGCGTACGAGGAGCTGTCTTCGCTGTCGCCCGGGGAGGCGTCTGCCGCGATCCGGCAACGGGCGAGTGCGGCACGGCAGGTTCAGCAGGAACGGTTTGGGCGGGAGAAAGGGCGCAAGCGCATTCGTTGTAATGCGGATATGGGCGCGCGGCAGGTTCAGAAGTATTGCCGGCCGGATGCGGATGCAGAGGCCTTGTTGAAGATGGCGATCAGCGAGTATCATTTCAGTGCCCGGGCGTATGACCGTATTTTGAAGGTGGCGCGCACGATTGCTGATATGGAGGAAGCGGAAACAATTGCTTCGCATCATATCACGGAAGCGATTCAGTATCGCACGATGGATCGTCCGCTGTAGGGGGGGTAGTCAGTAACCAGTGATCAGTGATCAGTAACCAGTGGGCAGTAGCCAGTGACCAGTGACTAGTAGCCAGTGACCAGTGACCAGTGATCAGGAGCCAGTGATCAGGAGTCAGTGGGCAGTAGTCAGTGGGCAGCTAAGGGCACTTGGGCGGCCAATATAATGCATATTGAAACTTCGAGAGTGTTGGAAGCGGGGAGATCGGCGTGTACGAGTACGTGTACGAGTACGGTGAGGGAACTGCATAATTTCCGTACTCGTACACATACTCGTACACACAAATCTCTTGTGGCAAATTGTCAGGAAAACAGGGAAGTTACAACTTAGTGATCAGTAGTCAGTACCCCGTAGGGGTGCCTGGGAGCGGATGATGGGAGGGGTGATGGTATGATGATTGTGGATACGCACGTGCATTTGTATCCGGAGGCGGATGTTGGGAGCGCGCTTGCGGCTGGTGTGCAGCGCTTGATGGCGCTGGCACCTGATGCAACCCCGGTGCTGTGTTTAACGGAACGCCATGATTGCCATGTATACCGGGATATCTGTTCTGCGGGGTGTGTGCCGGGCGCGGATCACATTCAGGTAGCGGTGCAGGAGGCGGGTGCCTGTCTGGTGCTGACGGGTTGGGATGGCGCGTCTGCCTTGTATGTGTTGCCGGGTCGTCAGATTGTGACACGTGAGCGTATGGAGTTGTTGTGTCTTGGTCGGGATGCGGCTATCCCGGATGGGGAGCCGGCGGTGCAGTCGGTGCGTCGTATCCGTGAGGTGGATGGGCTTCCTGTGTTGCCATGGGGGGTCGGCAAGTGGATGCTGGCCCGCAAGGGCATGGTGCAGAAGGTGCTGGATGCGTTTGGTCCGGACGAGCTGCTACTGGGGGATAGTGCCATGCGCCCGTGGTTCTGGCGGGAACCGGGGCTGATGCAGACGGCAAGACGTGACGGGTATCGGGTTGTGGCCGGGAGCGATCCGCTGCCCCATGAGCCGGGGGATGCCTGGATTGGACGTTACGCTTCGCGGTTGGAGGCGGATGTGGATGCTGCCTCCCCCGCAACGAGTATACGAGAGGCGCTTGGGCAGGCTCCGGTACAGCGGGTGGGGCAGCGTCCGGGGCCCATCGGGTTCTGGCGCCGTATGATGACCTAGTTTGCCTTGCCGCCTTGCTTGGTGCTGGCGATGCGGGTGGCTGCGCGATGGATTTCCGTTTTGATGGTGGGGGGGATCTCGGGCTTATCGTCGGGCGGGAGTCTGAGTTCCCACAGTTTGGCATATTTTGCAAAAACCGAGAATCCGGTAAAGGTGGCCACAATGAGCCCGGGAATGCCATCCAGAAAGCCGCGTTTGAGAATGTAGCACCGGAAGAATCGGAGGATGGGGCGTATGACGATATCGGAGAGGCCGAAATTTCGTCCTTCACGGTTTTTGCCGATAGCCGAGATACTGGAGAAGCGGTTGATGGTGGCGAGCTGGTTGCTGATGTCGGTATAGGTATAGTGGAACAGGGGGTTGCGCAGCGGTTTTACGCGGCCATGCACAATGATCCGGTCATGGGGTTCGTGTCCCCCGCATTCGCCCTTGTTTTTACGGAAGAGGCGCAGCTTGGTGTCAGGGTACCAGTCGCCGTGATAGATCCAGCGCCCCAGGTAGCGTACGAGCCGCGGAAATTCGTACCCGGCAAAATCACCGGAGTTGCCGGATGAGAACTCGGCTTGGATTTCGTCGCGTAAGCCGGGGGAGATTTCCTCATCGGCATCGAGAAAGAGAATCCAGGGTCCTTTGGCAAGGTCCTTGATCAGGTTTTTTTGCCCGATGTAGCCCATCCACTCGTGCTGGTAGACGCGATCGGTGTATTCGCGGCAGATCTCGACGGTACGGTCTTCACTGTAGCTGTCGAGAACAACGATTTCATCGGTCCACTTGGCACTCTCCAGGCAGCGGCGGATGTTGCGCTCCTCGTTCCCGGCAATGACACAGACGGATATTTTTTCTGGCATGGTTGCTGTTTCCTGATGTCTTTTGAAAAGGTTGTGATTCTACGGGGGATTGACAGCAGGAACAAGCAAACTTTTTACAGAGCATGATAAAAGGGGGATTATGTGCTTGCAGGGGAAGGGGCTATGGAGTAGGTTTCAGGGTTTCTGACACGGTTGGATTCTGTCTGGTGACAGAAATCCCTGAAAATCGTGCATGTGAATGAAGGCAGAAACAAGTAAGTAGTAAACAGTATGGCAGTAATGGCGCAGAAAAAATTGCATGTGGACTTTGAGCTTCCGGAGATTCCAGCGGAAGAGCGCGAGAGCATGTCCAGGAAATACGCAGAGACCCTGCGGAGTTTTACAGAGGGTTCGATTGTACCGGGCAAGGTGCTGGCAATCCATGACGACGAAGTGTTGGTGGATATCGGATACAAGTCCGAGGGTGTCATCGATGGGGATGAGTTTGCTGATCTGGCAACGGTGCAGATTGGTGATGAGTATGATGTCCTGCTCGATGAGATGGAGGACGAGGATGGGATGGTCAGCCTGAGCAAGGAGAAGGCTGAGCAGAAGATCCAATGGGAAAAGGTGCTGAAATCCTGTGATGAGGGCAGCACGGTTATGGGTGTCATCAAGGCGCGCGTCAAGGGTGGCATGCTTGTGGATGTCAATGGCGTAGAGGCCTTTCTGCCGGGGTCGCAGGTGGATGTAACGCCTGTACACAATGTGGATTCGCTGATTGAGCAGGAATTTGAATTTAAGGTTATCAAGATCAATGAGGAGCGCCGTAACATTATCCTGTCGCGCCGTGACTTGATCGAGGAACGCCTGAAGGTGAAGAAGCGCGAGCTACTGGCTACGATCGAGAAGGGTCAGACGCGTCAAGGGTCCGTGAAGAACATTACGGACTTCGGGGTGTTTGTGGATCTGGATGGTCTGGACGGCTTGCTGCACATCACAGACATGAGCTGGGGCCGGATTAAGCATCCGTCCGAGATGGTCAAGGTCGGGGAGCCGATTGAAGTCATGATCCTGGACGTGGATCTGGAGCGCGAGCGGGTATCGCTGGGGTTGAAGCAGCAGACGCCGAATCCGTGGAACGACATCAACGAGAAGTATCCGGTTGGCAGTCGTTTGCGCGGCAAGGTGGTCAACCTGGTGCCGTATGGTGCGTTTGTGGAGCTCGAAGAAGGTGTCGAGGGTCTGGTGCATGTTTCGGAGATTAGTTGGACGAAGCGTGTGGCACGGGCCTCGGATGTGTTATCGGTCGGCGAGGAAGTGGATGTCGTGGTGCTGAACGTGAATCCGGAAGACCAGAAGATTGCGTTGGGCATGCGCCAGACGGAAGCGAATCCGTGGGATACGGTACAGGCGCGCTATCCGGTTGGCACCCGCATCACGGGGGCTGTGCGTAACTTCACTTCTTATGGAGCGTTTGTGGAGCTGGAAGATGGCATTGACGGCATGATTCATGTGTCGGACATGTCCTGGACGCGCAAGATCAACCACCCGTCGGAAATGCTTGAGAAGGGGCAGACAGTGGATGCGATTGTGCTGGAGGTGGATGCGGACAACAAGCGCATCAGCCTAGGGCTCAAGCAGGCATCGGCAGATCCGTGGAGCACGATATCGGAGCGCTATCAGATTGGTCGCCTTGTGAAGGGGACGGTATCGAAGATTGCCTCCTTTGGGGCGTTTGTGGAACTGGAAGAGGGCGTGGACGGTCTGGTCCATATCTCGCAGATCAGTGATGCGCACATTGAAAAGGTGCGCGATGCACTGGATGTGGGACAGGAGGTTGAGGCCCGCGTTATCAAGATTGACCAGGCGGAGCGCCGGATTGGACTCAGCATCAAGGCCAAGGATATGGCCGATGAGGAGTTCGAGCAGCAGCAGGATAAGATTCTGGAAGGACTGCGTCCGGGCGAAGACATGGTGGATCTGGCCGGGGCTTTCGACGAGGCCTTCAGTGGGCTGGAAGAGTGGCATCCGGGCGATGCAAAGGACAAGGAATAAGGCGGAGCTGCTACGTGGATATAACAAGGGAGGGCGCTCCGAGCAGGAGCGCCCTTTTTTTTGGCAAAAGGGTCGAGGGCCGCAGGAGAGAGGTTGCGATATGGAGAATGTAGTGGACGTGCTGCGCGCGCGCGGTTTGCTGGAGGCAATGACATCGGATGCCTTGGAGGCGCGCTGCGGGCGCGAGCAACTTACCGTGTATGCAGGATTTGATCCAACGGCAGATAGTTTGCAGGCGGGCAATCTGGTTGCGATCATGGGGTTGATGCATTTCCAGCGTTGCGGGCATAAGGTGGTGGCCCTGGTGGGCGGGGCAACGGGGATGATTGGGGATCCATCGGGTAAGACCAGTGAGCGCCAGCTGCTCGATGAGGAGACCGTCCGGCGTAATCAGGCCGGGATTCAGGAGAATCTGGAGCGATTCCTGGATTTTTCGCATCCGACGGCCCCGGCCGTCGTCGTGAATAACTATGATTGGTTCCGGGACTATACGTTTGTCGCGTTTCTGCGGGATGTCGGCAAACATTTCCGGATGGGTACGATGCTGGGCAAAGACAGTGTTCGCAGCCGCCTGGAGGGTGAGAGCGGCATGAGTTTTGCGGAGTTCAGTTACCAAGTGCTGCAGGGCTATGATTTTTTGCGGTTGTATATGGACTGTGGATGCACGGTACAACTGGGCGGATCGGACCAATGGGGTAATATTACGGCCGGAACGGATTTGGTGCGGAAGTTGCAAGGCAAGGAGGTGTTCGGCGTTACGCTTCCCCTGGTTTGTGACCGGACGGGGCAGAAGTTCGGCAAGAGTGCCGGCAATGCGGTCTATCTGAGTGCGGCGCGGACCTCGGTTTATGATTTCTACCAGTTTTTCCTGCGAGTGGATGATGCGGATGTGATTCGATTGATGAAGGTGTTTACGTTGCTGCCGTTGGATGAGATCGAGGACTATGCGCGGCAGGTGGAGACAACGCCCGAGGCACGTGAAGCGCAGAAGCGACTGGCGGCGGAAGTGACGCGTCAAGTACATGGGGAAAAGGGGCTGGCATTGGCGCAGCGTTCGAGTGCGGTGCTGTTCGGGGAAGCAATGGATGGGCTGCGGGCTGAAGAGCTGCTTGAGGTGTTTGCACATGTGCCTTCGGTTGAGCTGCCACGTAGTGAGGTTGCGGATGTTCCGCTCGTGCAGGTTGCGGCAGTCGCCGGGTTGTGCAAGAGCCGGGGTGAGGCTCGCCGCCTGATCCAGAATGGCGGTTGCTACCTCAATAACCGCCGTGTCGATGCGGTGGATGCGGTGGTGCAGGGGCAGGATCTGATCGATGGTGCGTTGCTGGTTCTGCGGTCTGGACGCAAACGCTACCAGCTGGTCAAGGTCGGATAGCCACGAACCGCTGGGGCCGGCTGGTGAATGGGAGACGTGTCATGGATATGGGAATCCGGGTTCGCGGAGCAAAGGGCCACAACCTCAAGGGCATAGATGTTGATATTCCCCGTAATCGGTTGACGGTGATTACCGGTGTCAGTGGATCCGGAAAGTCTACACTGGCATTTGATACGCTGTTTGCTGAAGGCCAGCGCCGGTATATGGAAAGTCTCTCGGCTTATGCCCGGCAGTTTCTGGACCAGTTGCAGAAGCCGGAGGTGGATCGGATCGACGGGTTGTCACCAGCGATTGCCATTGAGCAGCGGATGGGATCGGCGAATCCGCGGTCTACGGTGGCAACAACGACGGAGATCCATGATTTCCTGCGGTTGTTGTATGCCAATGCGGGGGTGCCGCATTGTCCGAGTTGCGATGCCGTGCTGCAGCGGTATGCGGCGGAAGCCATTGTGGAGGCCTTGCTGGAGCAGGCAGTGGGTACGCGGATGTTGCTGCTGGCCCCCCAGCCAGCGGATAGCGGCAAGGCGGGCGGGGCTGCGCGGTTGCTGGCGTCGATTCGGAAGCGCGGGTATTTGCGTGTGCGGGTATCGGGGCAGGTGCTAGAGCTGGATGAGGCTGAGCGCAAGGACGCTACGGGCCCGGTCGAGATTGTGGTTGACCGTCTGGTGGCCCGGGGGGATTCGCTTCGTTCGCGGCTGACGGATTCGGTTGAGCTCGCCTTGCGCGAGGGTGGCGGGCGCATGGCGGTTTTGCTGCAAGCACCGGGAGCAACGGATTGGGTCCTGCAGTCATTCTCGGAGGATTTATGTTGCGAGGCCTGCGGTTTGCAATTCAGCGTGCTGACGCCACGACATTTTTCGTTTAATAGTCCCTATGGGGCATGTCCAGTTTGTGATGGGTTGGGCGTGGAACAGGTTTTTGATGAGGGGTTGCTGATTCCGGATGAGCAGGTTGCGCTGGACCGGGGGGCTATTCCCGCGTGGCGGGTAGGGGGGCATTCGCTGGTGCTGCATTACCGGCGTTTGTTGCGTGGGTTCATGGCGCATTTCGATCTTCCTGCGGGCACTACGGTAGGGGATCTGGATGCCCGTATGCGCCACATTCTTTTGCATGGTAGTACAGATGAGCTGATGCGTTTTACGGGGCCGCGCCGTTCGGGTGGCAAACGTCGTGAGGCGCCGTTTGAAGGGGTGATCCCGAATTTGCAGCGGCGGTACCGGGAGACGGCCAGCGAGTTGGTGCGTCAGAGATTGCGCCGCTATATGATCCGCCAGATGTGTCCGGCCTGTAAGGGGGGGCGATTACGCCCCGAAAGTGCCGCCTGTCGGTTCCAGGGGCTTTCGCTGGTGGAACTTGCAGCACGACCGATTTCGCAAACGCTGGCATTTCTGGACGACCTTAGGTTAGGGGCACAGGATGAGGCGGTTTGCGGTGAATTGTTGCGGGAGATCCGTGCGCGGTTACAGTTTCTCTCCGAGGCGGGATTGGGGTATTTGACGTTATCGCGTGCGAGCAGCAGTCTTTCGGGCGGGGAGGCCCAGCGTTTACGGTTGGCGACGCAGATGGGCGCAGCACTGACGGGGGTGCTATATGTTCTCGATGAGCCGACGATTGGTTTGCACGAGCGCGATAATGACAGGCTGATTGCCATTTTACAGCGACTGCGGGATTCCGGTAATACGGTTGTGGTTGTGGAGCATGATGAAACGATGATTCGTGCGGCCGATACGGTTTTTGATTTGGGGCCGGGTGCCGGGCAAGCGGGTGGATATGTGGTCTTTCAGGGGACGCCCGACGAATTGTTGCAGGATG
Organism: uncultured Victivallales bacterium; assembly: GCA_964598575.1. GTDB lineage: Bacteria > Verrucomicrobiota > Kiritimatiellia > UBA8416 > UBA8416 > T3Sed10-140. Next base: position 8,100 of record CAZRCN010000009.1, read on the forward strand.
CTCATTGCCTGACGGCACGTTTTCTCCGTGGGGAGGAACCACGCAGCCATCCGCACCGGCAGTTGGATACGGGCAATACCTGGCTTGAGGTGAAGGGGGCCTGTGCGCACAACCTAAAAGATATCGATGTAGCCATACCGTTGGGAAGATTGGTTTGTGTAAGCGGGGTTTCTGGAAGCGGAAAAAGCTCACTGGTACATGATGTGGTAGCGCCGGCTGTGGCGCAAGGGTTGTTACGGGGCAAGCGCAAGGAGCCTGCGCTAGCCCAAGTGCAGTGGCGCGAAGTTCTCGGGGTGCAGCATCTGGATAAGCTGATTGAAATCGACCAAATGCCGATAGGCAGGACACCGCGAAGCAATCCTATTACCTACACGGGGGCTTTTGACCCGATTCGCAAATTATTTGCGGCAACGCCTGCCGCCCGCGTGCGGGGATACGGGGCCGGGCGTTTCAGTTTCAATGTAAAAGGGGGACGCTGCGAAGCCTGTCAGGGTGCGGGACAGATTTGTCTGGAGATGCACTTTTTGCCCGATGTGTATGTGGTGTGCGAGCGGTGTGGGGGGGCTCGCTATAACCGGGAGACACTGGAAGTAACGTATCGGGGCTACAGTATTGCGGATGTCCTCGCCTTGACAGTGGAGGAGGCGCTGGATGTATTTGGTGCGGTGCCGGCTATTGCCCGTCGTCTCCAGGCGTTACACGATGTGGGGCTCGGCTATGTCAAGACGGGGCAACCGGCTCCTACGTTGTCGGGTGGGGAAGCGCAACGTGTGAAACTGGCCGCGGAGCTGGGGCGCACCGCAACCGGGAGAACCTTGTATTTGCTGGATGAACCGACAACGGGCCTGCATTTTTCCGATGTACGGCAATTGCTGGATGTGTTGTTCCGTCTGCGGGATGCGGGCAACACGATTCTGGTGATTGAGCATAATCTCGACGTATTGGCTGCCAGTGATTATGTTATGGATCTGGGGCCAGAGGGTGGGGATGCAGGTGGACGCATGCTGGGGGCTGGTTCCCCGGCTGAGATTGCCGCACAGGATTCACACACAGGACAATATTTGAGAAGGGTGTTGCAGTGAAGAGAGGCTGGATACATATCATTTTGCTCGTGTTGCTGTGTCACGTGCGGCCTGCTGCGGGCGCGTTTGATGCGGTGCCGCGCTGGGAGCGTGGCCGCATGGCCTACACGGATGGTTTCTATGAGAAAGCCATTTCCGCCTTGGAGCGGGTTGTGGCGGACACGTTGGTAGCGGGCGATATTCGGCAAATATCTGCGGATCTGCTGTTGCGCTCGTATGATGCGCAGTCGCAATGGGACAACATACAGGCATTTTTGGCGGACCCAGATCAAAAAAAGTTACTGGATGCAGAAAGTCGGGTGTATTGGGAGGCGGTGGTTGCATATCGACAGGGCGCGTGGGCCATGGCGCTTACGCGGCTTGCGGACCTTGGGGAAGAAACACTGACGAATGGATACCGGGTTATTCGACTGCGCGCACTGACGCACATCGAGTTGGACAATCTGGAACTGGCCGCAGCGGATTTTTCGCGGTTGGCGCAGTCGCATCCGGAACCGCGGCAGGCGGCCCGCAATCGTCTGGATTGGGGGCGCGTACTGGAGTCGGATGGTCGGTTGGAAGAGGCGATTGGGGTGTGGCATCCCTTGTTGGAAGAGGAGAAAACGTTCGAAACGGTTTCGCCGGTTGCGCGTTACCTTAGCGGGCAGGCTTATGTTGCGTTGGGGTTGTATGAGGATGCCGATGCCGTGCTGGGGCCTCTGGTTGATCGGATTCCGAATGGGGGGACATTGGCGGTAACGGCGCTGCTGGCACAAGCACGGGCGCGGGCGGCGGCCGATAATGTGCAGAGTGCACGCGAACTTCTTGCAGCAGGCCTCAATCGGTTGGAGGGGCATCTTCTCCGTCGGCGGGTGGAGCGTGAGCTTTGCTTACTACTGCTGGATGCAGAAGAGTGGGATGAAGCGCAGGGGGCGGTCATGCGTTATGTCACCCAATATGCGGATAGCCCGGATGCGCCGGTTCTTTTGCGACAGCTGGGGGATGCGTTATCCGCTGCTGAACGTTATGAGGAAGCCACGGATGTGTATCAGAAGCATCTGGAGGCATTTGGGGATGCGGACGGGGTGGCGCGATATGGTCACGGGATTGCCCTGCGGGGCAGTGGCCGGTATGCGGAGGCTGCGCTTGCGTTTGAACGAGCCTTTGAGTTGGCATCGGAAGGAGATATTCGAAAGGAAGCCCTTTTGTTGGCAGCCGAAACCCGCAAGGAGAACCGGCAATACCGGCAGTCATTGGAATGGTGCCGCACGTACATGGAGGCGTATTCGGAAACACAGGCAGCAAAGCAGATCCAGTTTTTGGAGGCTGGGAACCTGGCGGCCTTAGGCAAGATTGAGGAGGCGGTTGCTGTTCTTTCGCTTCTGGCCGATGTCTGGCCCGAGGATGATATAGCGCACAAGGCGCTTTTGCAAATTGGCACGCTGTATCTGGACGGACAATTCTGGCAGGAGGCGGAAGATGCCTTTGGGCGCTACATGGATACGTATCCGGAGGGGATATATTTCTGGGAGGCCTTGCATGGGCGCGGGATGTCTCGCTATCATCGGTGGGAATCCACGGCACGCGAGGATTTTCTACGGGTTTCGGGAGATGCGTCGGATGCAGTGCTTGCGGAGCATGCACGGTTTATGCTGGCGATGCATCACTTCCGCTTGGGGCGCGACGATGAGGCTATCGCGATTTGCGAGCAATTCCTGGCGGAGATTCCGCAGTCGCCATGGGCGCCTGAGGTGCGGTTTCGCATGGCACAATTTGCCTACAATGCGTCTCGGTTTGAAACCGCCGAACAGGCATTCCGAGATTTTGTGGCGGCGCATCCCGAGCATAGTCTGGTCCCTCGAAGTTATTATCGGGCTGGGCTTGCTGCGATTCGTTGTCAGCGGTTTGTGCAGGGGATCGAGATTCTAGGTAAGCTGGTACAGCAGTATCCGGAGCATGCGTTGGTGCCGTATGCCCGTTTTCATCAGGCTGAGGCGATGGTGCAGCTGGGGCGTTATGCGGCGGCGATTCTGGTGTACCAGGAAGTCATTCGGCAAAACCCGAACTCGGAGCTGGCGTACATGGCTTGGGGCCGCGAAGGAGATTGCCATTTCACGCTTGGATCGGAAGATTCGGAGCGCTATGAAACGGCTGCTCGCGCCTATCAGGTAGTGCTGGACGCAGCCAGCTTACCGTTGCGGGATCAGTTACAGGCGGCGTACAAGCTGGGGTTGACATATGAAAAGGCCGGGGAGTCGGATCGGGCCTTGGCGCAATACTATGAGAACGTGGTACAACCGTTTCATTTGGCCTATCCGGCAAGAATTGGTGAGATCGGGGAGGACGGTCGGATTTGGTATGCTCGGGCTGTGCGTGCTGCGGCAGCATTGCTGGAGAAGCAGGAAGCGTGGCAGCGCCTGGCAGGATTACTGGATCGGGCAGCGGGAACAGATACGGAGATTGCGTCGGAGGCTGCACGCAGGGCGCGGGCTGTGCGGGCAGAGTATTGGTGGCTGTTTTATTAATGACGGAATGGGCGGGTGTGTGCTGAGCATCGTTGCCTTTCAATTTGTAGCTGAAGGAGAAGGATATATGCGTTTTTGGTATTTGCTAGAGATAGGCGGACCGGTTGTCTGGTTTATTCTGGTGGGTGGCGTGGTTGCCTTGCTGGTCTTTCTGGAAAGGTCACTGAGCCTGCACCGGGCGCGCATTGACTATAGTGATTTTCTGCGCGGCATTTTCAACTGTCTGGAGCGGGAGAGATCGGGTGGGGCGCATATCCGGGAGGCATTGACCTTATGCGATGAAACGCCGGGGCCGGTAGCCTACATGGTAAAAATGGCGATCCAGCGGCGGGATGCCGGGTTGTTCGATCTGGATCGTACGTTGCAGGATACGGCGACAGCAGAGATTTCGCGAATGGAACGACGTCTGGTGGTGATTGCCATGGTTGCGCAGATTGTGCCGTTGCTGGGGTTGCTGGGTACGTTTCTCGGTATTATGGAGGGGGTGCTTCTTTTTACGGTCGATGGACCGCTTGTGCAGAGCGTTCAGTTGCAGGACGCGTTGCTGTTGTCGCTCTCCACGACGATCGTTGGCTTGATGGTAGCCATTCCCTGTTATGCGGCTTTCAACATGCTGGTGATCAAGATTGACAGGATCGTGTTGGATATGGAACGAACGCGATATGAAATGACCGCCTTTCTCCAGGAGTACAGGCAAACGACATGAAACGGGAAGCGAAACAGTTAGAGCGGGAAGACCGGCAGGTGTATACGCCGTATAGCCGTGAGCTACGTACACGGTATGAACCAAAGGCGCGCATTCGCCTAGCGTATTTGAATGCCGTGCCGTGGTTGGATTTGCTCTTCATGTTGTTTTTCCTGGTTTGGGTGCAGTCACGGTTGATCTTGCATCCGGGGATTGTTGTATCTTTGCCAGCGCAGCGTGTGCAGACGGGGATACAAAGAGGGGCTGTGGCTGTCATGGCGCTCAGTGGGTTGGGGCCACAGGGCTCTGCGACGGTTTTTTTTGCGGATGAGCCCTTTCCGCTGGACGTTCCTGAGCGAGCAGAGGTTCTGCAGCAGGCCTTGCGGGATGCGGTTGTGATGCGGCGGGAACAGGCTTTGACGGTGTATGCAGACGAACGCATTCGGCAGCGGGATTTGATGCGTGTCATGCAGATGGCGGAAACAGCGGGGTTCTTGCAGTTCAATCTCGGTACAGACCCGTTTACGGGGTCTAGGCAGTAGGAAGGACGGGTGCGAATTGGGCAAGAAGAAGCATCGCTTGTTTACGGAGTGGTTTGGGCGACGACTGGATCTCGGGGTTTGGCTGATCGGCCCGATGTTTGTGCTGATTTGGTTTCTGCTACCCGCGCGACCTGGTCCTGCAGCCACGCACAGGCCAAAGGACAAGGCGCTATTTGTGCGGGCGTGGGGGGTTCCGATGCAGCAGCTACCCGTGCATGTGCGGCCCTACTTGGTCAGCCTCCCTTCGCGCTATTCCTTTGCTCCGAAGCAGCCTCCGGCTGCGCGCACAGCAGAGGTGCCTACCTTTCGGTATGCAACCTCCGTTCGCACGCGCTTTGCCCCGCTATCTGTCCAGGATATGGACTGGACGTTACGGGCGGATGCGTTACTGGCAGAAAGCAAGCCGCCGTTGCTTCCGGAGCGGCCGAGTGAGGCTGCAACAAGCGGTGATCGTGCCAGGGCAAGCGAGCCGGTAGCAGGTTGGGATGTCTGGCTTTCAGATGGACTGGGAGAAACGCAGTTTGTTGCGCCGGCGGATCGGTTGTCGGTTTTGTCGGAATGGGAGCAGGCCTGGGAAGTGAAGGTTTGGGTTGGGTTTGTGCAGAACGGCATGGTGCAAGAAGTTTTTATAGCGCGTAGCACGGGTGTGCCAGCTTTGGATCGGGCGCTCGTCCGCGTTCTGGGTGCGGCGGATGTATGGAAACAAGCAGAAGGCATGGGATGGGTCGTGCTCCGGCACGTTCCGTAAAGAGGAGTATCAGATGCAAATACAGACAGCTACATGGGATGGCAACCGGGCCTTGAGCCCGCGCTTGCAGCGGTTTTTGTCACGGCCGGCCTTTGATAGCCGGGCTGAAGATTCGGCGCGCAAGATCCTGGCGGATGTTGCGGAGCGAGGGGATGCGGCTGTATGTGCGTATGCGCAGCAATTTGACGGCGTGCAGTTGCAGGCCAACGACCTGCGGGTTACGGACGCGGAGGTCCAAGCAGCGGGCAAGCAGGTGGACGCGGCGTTTCGCAAGGCGGCTCGGGAAGCGTATCGACGTATCGTGCGGTATTCACGTGCTGGACGGAAGCGGGATTGGGACATTCGCACGGAGCATGGGGGGCGTCTGGGCGAAAAGTTTGTGCCATACGAAAGAGTAGGAGTCTATGTGCCGGGGGGGGTTGCGCCCTTGGCTTCCTCGGCGCTTATGACCGCGACACTCGCCAAGACGGCTGGTGTGCCGGAAATTGTTGGTGTGACGCCTTGCGGCAAGGATGGCGCGGTAAATCCGTATGTTTTGTATGCGCTGCACCTGGCCGGGGCCACGGAAATATACCGGGTTGGCGGGGTGCATGCTATTGGTATGCTGGCCTATGGAACGAGGCAGGTCGCCCGTGTGCAGAAAATTGTTGGGCCGGGAGGCGCCTATGTTACTGCTGCCAAAAGGCAGGTGTATGGACAGGTCGCTTTGGACCTTGTGGCAGGGCCCAGTGAAATTGCGGTGCTGGCTGATGCGGATGCCAATCCGGCCCACGTTGCGCTAGATTTGCTCTCGCAGGCAGAGCATGGAACTGGGGCGGAAAAGGCGTTGCTGGTCACTACGTCGGTACGCCTGCTACGCGAGGTCCGGCAGGAGGTGCGTGCATGGACAAAACGCTTGTCGCGCCGGAAGCTGATTGAGCGGGTTGCGGATGCAGGCGGCATTATGATGGTTGAGGTGCCGGATTTGCAAGCGGGCGTTGCCTTGTGCAACAAGTTTGCGCCTGAACATCTGGAGTTGATGGTAAAGCGGCCGCAGGCACTGCTGCGCTCCGTTCGTTGTGCAGGTGCCGTATTTCTCGGGGCCTGGACACCGGAATCGGCTGGAGATTTTGTAGCGGGACCGAGCCATGTCTTGCCGACGGGGGGAGCGGCAGCGATGTTCTCGGGGCTTACGGTGGATGATTTCCAGCGGCGTAGCAGCTTTGTGGCCTTCCGTCGCAAGGATTTGGAGGAAACGCTTCCCGTGATAGAGGCCTTTGGCCGGGTAGAGGGACTGGATGCGCATGCGGCGGCGGGGCGGATTCGATTTACGGACACGAGCAGTCAGGGACGTGAGGCATGAAGAGTGAATGTATACGAGCTTCGGTGCGGTCGATGCAGGCCTATGTGCCGGGTGAGCAGCCTGCCGTACCGGATCTGATCAAGTTGAATACAAACGAAAATCCGTATCCACCTGCACCTGGGGTGCAAGCGGAGTTGGACGCCTTCGCGGTGGATGGCTTACGGCGTTACCCGCCGCCCGGTAGTCCTGCCTTGCGGGAGGCGGCAGCGCGTTTGCATGGATGTAGCCCCGAACAGGTGTTTTTTGGCAACGGATCAGATGAAATATTGGCGCTGTGTACCCGGGCGTTTTTGGAACAGGATGAGGCCGTCGGCTTTTTTGCGCCGTCCTACTCACTATATCCGGTACTGGCGGCCATCCGCGATGTGGCCACCCTGCCGGTGGCGCTGGGAGCGGACTTTGCGTGGGCCCTGCCACCGCAGCAGGAACGGCTCAAGCTGTTTTTTCTGACGAATCCGAATGCGCCGACAGGCATGATGTTTCCGAAGGAGGAGATCCGGCGCTTTTGTGCGTCGTTTGCAGGGATTGTCGTTATTGACGAGGCGTATGTGGATTTTGCCACGTGGGATTGCATGGATCTGGCCCTGGAGCACCCGAATGTTCTCGTTACGCGGTCTTTATCCAAATCGTACTCGCTGGCAGGGCTGCGGGTGGGATATGTGGTGGGAGCCCCCGAATGGATTGCTGCCCTGGATACGATCAAGGACTCGTACAATCTGGATATGTTGGCCCAGAAGCTGGCATTGGCAGCTTTGAAGGATCAGGCGCATATGCATGAGAATACGGGTCGAATCCTCGCAACGCGCAAGATGCTTTCGGATGAGCTTGCCGGACGGGGATTTCAGGTTTATCCTTCGGAAACCAATTTTGTATGGTGTCGTCCGCCGGTGGCGTTGTCCGCGTCGGCCTATGTGCAAGGGTTGCGTGAGAGAAGCATATTAATCCGGCACTTTGCGGCATCCGGATTAGATGCCTATGTGCGAATCACAGTGGGGACGGATCAGGACATCCGGGCTTTACTGGAAGCAACAGATGAGCTGCTGGAAGGAGAGGGGGCATGAGTATGCGACAAGGTGAGGATCATCGGGTGACACGCGAGACGAACATTCAGGTGCGGGTGAATCTGGATGGAACGGGGCAATACGCGATTCAGACAGGGCTGCCTTTCCTGAACCATATGCTGGAGCTGTTTTCCCGGCATTCCTTGATAGATGTGGAATTGACCGCTACGGGAGATCTTGAGGTGGATTATCACCACACGGTAGAGGATACGGGCTTGGCCTTGGGTAATGCCATCAACAGTGCACTCGGGGACCGCCGCGGTATTCGGCGCTATGGCTGGGCCTATATCCCCATGGATGAGGCTCTGAGCCGGGTTGTTGTGGATCTGGGGGGGCGGCCGTATCTTGTCAGGGACATGGCTTGCAAAAAACGTAAACTGTTGGATTTTGAACTCGCTCTGTTTGAAGATTTCTTTCAGGCATTCACGGTACAAATGCGAATGAATTTGCATATTGACCAGATGCGCGGACAAGAGGCGCATCACGCCTATGAATCTGTCTTCAAGGGGCTGGCCCGTGCCTTGCGCATGGCGTTAGAGCTGGATCCGCGTGATACGGGGATCCCGTCGAGCAAGGGACGGATCGGGGATTAATGAAGATTCTGCCGCTTTACGTGACCCGGTCTTTCTACCGGACCTTTTTTGCCACGGTGACCGTATTGACGTTTATCGTGAGCATCGGTGGTTTGTTCAAGATTACGGATCTTCTGACGAAAGGCATTGAGGCGGGACCGGTATTAAAGGTTTTTCTGAGCGGCATGCCGGAAGCCATTGCCTACGCAGTGCCCATATCGGCGATGACGGCAGCCTTGCTCGTCTTCGGTCGGTTATCGGGGGATAGTGAAGTTACGGCGATGCGAGCCTGCGGGGTGAGCCTGACGCGTGTTGCGGTCTGGCTGGCCCCGTTTGCCGTAGGGGCCTCCATGGTATGCCTGTATGTGAATAGCGAATTGGTACCGCTACGGCATTATATTCGCTGGCAGGCCAAGACGACCCTGAAGGCCGGATCGGCGGTACAGCTGCTGGAGGTGGGGCGGACCGTGCAGATTGGGGAGAATCTGCGTGTCTTTGTCGGGAGCCTGCAGGAGGATGGAAGCCTGGAGGATATCCGGATCTTTGACGAGCGAGAGCAAGGGCGTATCCGGGAGATCAAGGCGCAACGCGGACGCCTCATGGAGCAAGAGGATGGCAAGGATGTGCTACTTGAGCTGGAGCAGGTCACGATTGATCCATTTCAGTTTGATAGTCCCGGTGCTGCATACAGCGAGCGCTGGCAGGTCTTGCTGGCCCAGCGCACGCAGGAGACATACCGCCCCCGGGATAAGCATCAGAGTTTTCATGATCTGTATGTGAACCTGCGAACATTCGAGGTAGAGGCGGAAGCGCTGGAGATGGCAGCGGCAAAGATTGAGCGTGGTAAGCGGTTGCGGCAAGAGGCCTATATCGAGGCGGAGGCGATACGCGACCGGGCGAGGGGCATACCGCAGGGACCGGAGCGGGAACAACTTCTGGAACGGGCACTTGCGCATGAAGAAGCCGTGTTGCCCATGGTGCGTGTACTGCAGCGACAAGGGCGGCTAGTACAGCGTGCCTCCGATGAGCCTCCTGGGCGCCTGCGGGCACGGGCTCGCAATATGCGTGTGGTGCTGAACGAGCGGCTTCTGTTGTCACTTTCCCCCATGCTTTTCCTGTATTTCGGATTTCCAATGGGGATTCGTCCCCATCGCAAGGAAAGCACGATCGGCATCGGCATGAGTCTGATGGTGGTATTCGTGTTCTATATTACGCTGATGTTAATGGGGGAGCTGCATGAGCAGCCGAATGTACGGCCGGATTTGCTTGTCTGGGTGCCTGGCGTCGTATTAGCCATAGTCGATGTGCTGCTGCTGCGTCGCATCCGGTAGGGGCAAGCCGGTAAAAGAGAGGTGTGCATGGAGAACCGTTGTGGAAGGCGCATACCTGCCAGCGAGCATGCCGTTTCGATGAGTCTACCGACGATGCGGGACGTGATCGGGTACGAGGAACAAGAGTGCTCGGTGTTGCAACATGTCTGCTCCGGGTATCCACGATTTGTATGCCATTGGATGGTCCAGCGTTTGCAGGAGTGCCTCGGTGGTGAGCTTGGAGGGCGTATGGCGCATTATGATCTTGTACGGACAGCGAAGGGCCGGTCCAAGCTGCGCCGTTATGGGGTTGAAACGGACCTGCTGCGTATATCTGTTGGCACAGAGTCCATTGCCTCGCTGTGCGCGTCCTTCGACCATGCGTTGCGGTCGAACTAGAATGGGTGGTCCTCTCGTTGGACGGGGGCCTGGTCGGCTGGTCCAGAGCGATAGGGTGGGGGGCTAATCCAGGCGGCTTGGTCGTCGGTGGGACCAGGTTCTGATAGGGGCGAAGAAAACCCCCGTTCCTCCATCAGGGTCTCAACCTGCACTTGTCGATACTCCCGGTTCCCCACAAAAAAGACGAAACCGGCAATCAATAGCAAGGGGAAAGACATAGGCGGTATGATGGGTGGCACCCCGGAAAGGGCGGCCACGCCGAGTAGGATGGCAAACCCGCGTCCGGCGGTTGCGGCGGCACGGGTGGCACGCAAGCGTCCGAGGTGTGGGGAAAGCAGAGCCCGCAGGACGCGCCCCCCATCCATGGGATAGGCTGGAATCAGGTTGAATCCAGCCAGAACCGCGTTTGCTATGGCCGTAAACAACAGAAACACCTGAACCCATTCCGCAACCGGTCCTGAGGCGGGGCGCAAGGCGAGAAACGCGACGCCAAACAAAAGTGCCAGCGATGCGCTGACGGCTGGTCCGGCAATGGCCATAAGCAGCTCATCGCGTGGTTTGCGGGGCATGTTGTCCATAACGGCAGCACCCCCGATGATGAGCAATGTAATTTCGCGCACCCGACACCCTTTATGCATAGCAACAAACGAGTGGCCTAGTTCGTGGAGGGCAATGCTGAGGAAAAGGAAGCCTTGCAGCAGAATAATGATGGCAACCTGGAGAAGAGCCACGAGCAGATGTGATTGTGCCAGGGCGCTGAAAAGCGTACGCAGGGAGATATACCCGAGCAGCAGAAACAAGGAAATATGCAGCTTGAGCGGGATGCCCCAGATTGTGCCAATATGGTAGGATGTTCTTATCATGATGATCTCTATACGGTTCGTGGCAAATACAGGGTAGCTTACAGGTAGTGTAGCGGGAAAGCGAGGGTGAAGGTTGGCGATGCAGCGGCGCAGAGTTGGTTACCGGACAGATAAGGGGGGCATGGGTACGTCCATGGCATCTGCCACCGCCCGCAGTAGCTCGTACTGGTTGGGACCGACACGTCTATCTTGCAGAATTGTCGCCTTACAGGCTTCCATTACGCGGCGCTTGATGAAGGGTGCGGCATGCGAAAGCTTTTCGAGTGCCTGCTCCACAGCGGGTAATGATACGCTCTGACTGGGCTGCAGATCCATCTGCAGCGGCTGTAAACCTGCTTGGAAACAGGCGACAGCAACCTGATCCCCCTCGGTTCCCCACAGGGCCAGTGCAGAAAGAACGGTGCCGATGGGCTCTTGGACCTTTTCCAGGTTCCGATACTTGATCGGGGCCCGATCCACCTTGCTGAACTTTGTGTCGAGGTGTCGTGTGGTCATGGAGCGGATCGTGAATTCAAACAGATTGATTTCGGAGTCGGCTTCGGTGAGGGCGTGTACGGCCCGCCGGAAACGTGGGTATTGTTGCGGCGGCATGGATCGCAGGGCAGGCAGGAGCCGTTCGGCGAGCGGGAGCCGCATGGTGGGTTGCAGGGCCTGGACCGACGTGAGGTATTGGTCGAAGACAGCAAGTGCCTGTGTGTCGTTGGCGGCAAGGATCTCGCGCTGGGTGTGCTGGACGGACGGTTCCCCGGACCAGAGCAAGGCGTAGAATAGGGCGCGGGCACCCGTTGGATCGTGCGTGGCTTGCTCCAGTCCGGATGGCATGTTCTGCAGAATGGCCTGGGCGGCGGCCAAATGTACAACGCCGGCAAGTTCATGGTCTTCTTCTTCCAGGATGCCCGGGCTTGAAGCCGTTTCGTCGGCGGCAGCAGCCGAATGCGGTGTTCCGGATCCGGTTGCGTGCGGTGAGGCGGTGGGCTCTGGTGTCCAGGTGGCATGTGGGTCGATTCGTTGTATGCGGGTGTCAAGCGGCGGATGCGTGGCGAAGAGCGAGACCATATGTTTGCTGCAGTCTCCGAAGAAGAGGTGTCCGGCCTCGCTGGCACGTACATTGCCGACCCGCGAACCGAGCGAGAGGGAACGGATGCGCTGCAGGGCACCGGCCAGCCCCCCGGGATTACGCGTGAACTGTATGGCCGCAGCATCCGCCAGATACTCGCGTTGGCGGGAAACCGCACTCTTGATGATGTTGGCAAAAAAGACGCCAATATAGCCGATGACCATAAGGCCGATTCCGATAAACGGAAGCGGATTGCTGCCTTTTTTGCCGCCCCCACGTCCGCTGCGGCGGCTACCACCCGAAAAATATACGGTTCGCAGCAGGATTCTCCCGACGAGGGTGATCATAATAATGCCGAAGAGGACGCCCATGAGGCGGATGTTCAGGCGCATATCGCCATGGACAATATGACTGAACTCATGGGCGATGACCCCCTGCAGTTCGTCGCGGGATAGGTTTTTGAGGCAGCCCCGGGTGACCCCGATGACGGCATCGCGCGGGGAGTATCCGGCGGCAAAGGCGTTGACACCGTTTTCCTCGGTTAGCACATAAACGGCTGGTACGGGCACCCCGGATGCAATGGCCATTTCTTCGACAACGTTCAGGAGTCGTCGCTCGGCGGGATCTTGGGTATCGGGAGGGACGGGACTACCACCGAGCATGCGGGCGACACTCGCGCCGCCGCCCCGGTTGAGTTGCAGGGTCTTGAACAACGTGCCTGCCAGGATGAGACCGGGCACAAAGAGCAGGGTTGCCACAAACAGCTCCGGATGCCACCAGGACAAGGCGGCTGTTTGTCCCAGCTTGTCTTGCGACGTCGCAAGCGTAAACACGAACAGGGCATAGACGCCTAGGGTAATGGCTGCCACCGCGATGCCGTAGCAAGTAACCAGCAGCGTGGTCCGCTTGCGGGCTTGTTCCTGATGGGCAAAAAAGTCCATCAGAAGCTAACCTTGGGCGCTTCGCGTTCCTCGGGCTCCTTGATTTCGAACAGATCTGCCGGCTGGAAGCCCATGGGACCGGCAAAGAGCACGGCCGGGAAGGTTTCGCGACGTGTATTATAGGTCATGACGGCATCATTGTATGCCTGCCGTGCAAAGGCCACCTTGTTCTCGGTCGAGGTGAGCTCCTCCATGAGCTGTGACATGGTCTGATTGGCTTTCAAGTCGGGGTACCGTTCCACGACAAGCATCATGCGGCTCATGGCTCCTGCCAGTGCGCCTTCTGCTCCCGCCAGTTGCTGCATGGCGGCCGGGTTTCCGGGGCTGGCAGCAGCCTGCGAGCCGGCCGTTGCAGCCTGATTCCGGGCTGCAATGACGGCTTCGAGCGTTTCACGTTCGTGCTTGATGTACCCCTTGGCCGTTTCAACCAGATTGGGGATAAGATCGTAGCGGCGCTTCAACTGCACATCAATCTGGGCAAAAGCATTCTTGTACCGGTTGCGTAGTTTGACCAAGCGGTTGTAGATGGACACGGAAAACAGGCCAAGAACCACGACAACGACAAGCAGAATCAACAGAGCAGGCATACGGACTTCCTTTGGTTTGGGATGCAACGCACATGTACACACTGAAACAGAACAAAAAAACTGTATGTTATTGTAACGAAGTCGTCAAGCAGTGCGGTTGCAGGGAATAGACAAAAGAATCAGGCATGCATTTGCGTTGTTTGGGCTGGGGTCTGACGTTCATAACGCCCACAGGCAGCATCCTGTGGTCAAACACGTTTTCAACGCGCAATGCCCGCTGCTATCATGGATCCCTTTCCCCCAGAAAATGCCGCGTGTATAAATGCACTTGACGGCTACGCCAGAAAGCCGCAAAGTCAGGTGTTTTTTAGATTGTAACGGAAGAGGAGATTCCGGTTGGAGGGCATCAGCGGATGTGGGGAAATTTCGCAAGTTTATTTTCGAATGATATTGGCATTGACCTAGGTACGGCGAACACGCTGGTCTATGTCAAGGACCGTGGGATTGTCCTGCGGGAGCCTTCGGTTGTGGCGATCCAGGAAGGCACCAAGAAGGTGCTGGCGGTTGGTGATGAAGCCAAGCGCATGCTGGGACGCACGCCGGGGAATATCGTGGCAATCCGCCCGATGAAAGCGGGTGTCATTGCTGATTTTGAGATTACCGAGGCGATGTTGCGGTACTTCATCAAGAAGATCCAGCGGCACCGCAAGATGGTACGTCCGCGGATTGTCATCGCCGTGCCGAGTGACATCACGGAAGTGGAAAAGCGGGCGGTGAAGGATTCGGCGACGCATGCGGGGGCGCGCGAGGTGTTTTTGATTGAGGAGCCGATGGCGGCTGCCATTGGTGTTGGGCTGCCTGTGCATGAGCCGGCCGGCAATATGGTCGTGGATATTGGCGGCGGTACCACAGAGGTAGCGCTCATATCCCTGGCAGGAATCGTCTTCAGCCGGACGGTTCGCGTCGGGGGCGACGAAATGGACGAGTGCATCGTCCAGTATATGAAACGGGTTTATAATTTGATGATAGGGGAGCGGACAGCCGAGGAGATCAAGATGACCATGGGGTCGGCGTATCCGGTAGGCGAAGATACCAGCGTTGAGGTAAAAGGGCGTGACCTTGTGGCAGGATTGCCCAAGACGCTTACGATCACCTCGGAAGAGATACGCGAGGCGCTACAGGAGCCGGTGTCTTCCATTATCGAGGCCGTGCGTGTAACGCTGGAGCGTTGCCCGCCCGAGCTTTCGGCCGATCTCGTTGATCGGGGCATGGTTCTGGCTGGTGGTGGCGCGCTGTTGCGCGGCATCGATAAGCTGATCGCCGAGCAGACCGGTTTGCCAGTGCACATTGCGGATGATGCGTTGAGTGCAGTGGCTGAAGGTACGGGCGTGGTCTTGAATGAGCTGAACTTCTTGCGGCGTACCGGGCATTGATCCGATTTGCGTTCGTACTCCTATCTGCAACAGACTACCGCCATGAGGGCGTGGTCTAGTTGGGGTATGGGTTTTGAGAGAAAGGCGCATATACTTCTGGATACTGGCACTGGTGATCCTGGTTCTGCTGAACCTGCCGCTAGAAGTGGCCCGTCGTGCACGGGCTGGCATCCGGAACGCGTTCGAGCCATTCGAACATAGTCTGACGCTGGTATGGAGTCGGGGCATTCGGCTTGTGTCCGGATTTACGCAAGCCGCCGAACTGGCCGCCGAAAATGCGCGCCTCCAGCAGGACCTTACCCGGCAGCGCTTCCGCATTCGAGAACTCCAGCACATGCAAACGGAGAACCAAACCCTGCGCCGACAGCTCGGTTTTGCCATTCTTTCCCCGCGACGTCTGGAGCTGGCTGAGGTCATTGCGCGCGGGGATCTGAGCGGATTCTGGCGCACCGTGCGCGTCAACAAGGGGCATGCCGACGGGATTCTGCCCGACATGGCCGTCGTTACAGCAGATGGTTTGGTGGGTCGCACCCATGAAGTGTCGGCACATACCGCAGATATTCTGCTGATCACTGACCCCAATAGCCGGGTGAGCTGTAAGATTTCCGGGAAGCAGGCGATTGGGATCATGCGGGGAGCCGGGGCAGGCAGAGGCCCCCGGTCGCAGGCTGAATTATTGACGGTTGCGCGGCCAACGGAACTGAACTATCTGCCTTCGACCGAAACGGTAGCGCAGGAGGATGTGGTTGTGACATCGGGGCTGGGCTATGTATTTCCGGAAGGGCTGCGGGTCGGCAGGGTCGCTCGGGTTGAACCCCATGAGAGTGGGCTGTATCAGCGGGCACGCGTCGTGCCTGCCGCGGATCTACAGCGATTACGGTATGTTTTTATTGTCATGGAGTGAGGGATTTGTGTTCTGGTTGTTGTTGGTATTATCGCTGCTGGTTGCGCTGCTGCTGGAGTTGCAGCTACCCCTGGTTCTGTGGCCGGGGCTCGCGGGGCAGATTCCGGCGGTTTCCGCCGTCGTGCTGTACTATGTATTGACGCAACACGTTGCGGTGGGGTTTGTGGCGGTATTGTTGGGTGGTATCCTGGTGGATGGGTTCAGCCTGGTGCCACCCGGTGCAATGTTGCTGGTCTATACCGTCGCCTTGTATCTTTCGGATCGATACCGGCAGTACCTTGTGCCGGATGCCACCCTTACGGGGCTTGTGTTCGGGGCAGGAACCGGCGCCTTAGGGGTGCTCGTACAGGCATGCATGGCGTGGCAGGCCGGCACCCTGCACAGCAGGGTTTTCCCGTTTATATGGCGGATGGGTACGGCGCTGCTGATGGGTGGGGTTGTGACGGCTGCGGGATGTGCCCTTCTGCAGCAACTGCATGCCGCCCTGGATCTGACGAATCAGGAAAAGGAGGATCGGCATGTCAACTCGTGAGCGCCTCCAGACCGTTCGTTTACGCACCTACCTGCTATTGTCCGGCATGCTGCTTTGCCTCGGATTTCTCGGTCTGCAGCTATGGCGTATCCAGGTGAACCGGGCGGCGGAGTTTGTGACGAGTCTCGACCGGCAAAGCATCCGGCGCGTGCGCCTGCCGGGAATACGTGGGCGGATTCTGGACCGCAGAGGGGTGGTGCTCGCGCACAACCGGCCACTCTACTGCCTTGCCATCTATACGGAGGAACTGCGCCAGCAAGGTCGAACCGTTGATCGAATCGATGCGGTCATTGATCGGCTATCCAGAATCCTGGGGCAGGAGCGGCAAGTGACGCGCAGGGATATCGAGATGCATGTGCGTCGCCGCTTGCCGCTGCCCTTTCTGGCGTGGCGCGGTCTGGATGATGTGGCACTTGCGCGTTGGGCGGAGCGTGGGGCCTCGTTGCCGGGGGTGGACATCTACATCGAGCCGGAGCGGGTGTATCCCTATGCGGAACGGGCGGTGCATGTTCTCGGCTATGTGGGCCGTGCAGATCCATCCGAAAACGTTGAGAACCCGTATCATTACTACTTACCGGAAATGGCTGGGCGAGCCGGGGTTGAGCGCACAGCGGATGCCACCCTGCGTGGCCGGGCAGGTGGACGGCTCATCCGGGTGGATGCATCCGGGTTCAAATTCGAGGAGACAGCGGAACGAGAGCCGGTGGCGGGAACCGACGTGCGTTTGGCAGTGGACGTGCGTATGCAGGCCTATGCGGAAGAAATCCTGGGCGAGCGAACCGGGGCGGTGGTTATACTCGATCCGCGTAATGGGGACGTACTGGCCCTTGCCAGTGGTCCGCTGTTTGACCGGGATGCCTTGCATTCCCAGCGCGCCTGGCAGGCCCTGCTGAAAGATCCGGCGCGTCCGCTCCTGAACCGAGCCATTACGGGGCAGTATGCACCGGGCAGTATCTTCAAGCCGCTGGTTGGGATTACCGGGTTGGTCTATGATCGGGTGCAACCGGATACCGTCATATCCTGCCCCGGCTACTATGAAATCGGAAATGCGCGTTTCCGTTGTTGGCTGCGGCGTGGGCATGGTCCCCTGACGATGCGGGCCGCACTCGAGCATTCCTGCAATCCGTATTTTATTGATGTGGGACAGCGGGTTGGATATGAGCGGCTGTACCACATGGCGGCTGCGGTGGGTTTTGGGCAGGAAACCGGGATTGCCTTGCCGGGGGAGGCGAGTGGTCTGCTGCCCGATGATACCTGGAAACGTCGCGTGCATGGTGATGCCTGGCGGGCCGGCGACACCGCCAATGTTTCCATTGGGCAGGGTGCCCTGCTGGTGACGCCGCTTCAGATTGCCATGTATACAGCAGCTTTGGCTAATGGGGGCTTTGTGTACCGTCCACGGTTGATTCTTGATCAGGAACCCGCGCGTGCCCAACACAAGATGGACTGGCCGGCAGACGAGCTGGCGGTTATCCGGGAAGGCATGCGGGATGTGATTCAGGCACCGCGAGGAACAGGCCGGCGGGCCGTTCTCAACGGCGTAACCATGGCCGGAAAGACAGGTACGGCGCAATTTGGTGTTGATAAGAAGCACGCTTGGATGATCTTGTTTGCGCCCTATGAGAGCCCGCGCTATGCGGTGGCCATGATTGTGGAGGACGATGTCTCGGGCGGGTTGACCGTAGCGCCGCTGATGCAGCAACTCATGCGGGCGCTTTTTATCATGGACGGTACGCTACCCCCTGGCACTACAGATGGGCTTGCGGGTATGCAACGGCCTGCTGCGGAGGTGCGTTTATGAACTGGCAGCAGATCAAGGAAGGCTGGCGTACCTTGGCAAAGGGCAGTTGGGTCTTGCATATGGTTATACTGTTGTTGCTGACCATCGGGGTGTTCTTTATCTACAGCGCGACGTTTGTCAGTGAGGATGTTGAGATGCGTCCGCTGTACCTACGGCAGCTTGCCTGGGTGGGGATTGGCCTGTTCCTGTATGTTGCGGTTGCGCTGCTGGATTACCGTCAGTGGAAGCGCTGGCAGTGGGGGATTTACGGTGCAACCCTCCTTCTCCTGGTGCTGGTCCTATTCATGGGGCACACGATCTACGGTGCCAGACGGTGGATTATGCTGATTGGCGGTATCGGCATTCAACCGGCTGAGTTTGCAAAACTATCCACCATTATCCTGCTAGCAGGCAGATTGAGTGAACCGGGCCGGAACAAGCGGCGCCCGTATGAGTTGCTGCTGACCTTGCTCTGGGTTGCCTTGCCGACCGTGTTGATCCTGCAACAACCGGATCTTGGAACGGCAATGGTATTTGTCCCGACCGCCTTTGTCATTATGTTTATTGCAGGCGTCCCCTTTCGCTACATCGGCGGCTTGGCCGGGATAGGTGTTTTGTTGGTACTCTTGCTGCTGGCGGCGTTGTTCCTGCCAGCCCGGCTGGGGTTGTCGGAGCCGTGGCAGGAACGGATTGCGGGGGCAACCGGATTGAGCGAATACCAGCAAGCGCGTATCGAGGTGTTTGTCAATCCCGCCGCAGACCCCCTCGGTGCCGGCTGGAACCGCCGGCAGTCCGAAATTGCGGTTGGGTCCGGTGGCTTCTGGGGCAAAGGCTATCTGCAGGGAACGCAAAACGTGCTCGGGTACCTGCCGCGCTCGGTGGCCCCTACCGATTTTATTTATTCGGTGATTGCCGAAGAGCGGGGATTTGTGGGTTCGGTGACCGTGCTGGTGCTGTTTTTTCTCCTGTTCTGTGCGGGATTGCTAACGGCGGCCCGTATCCTGGATTCGCACGGTCGGTTGCTGTGCGTCGGGATCATGAGCCTACTGTTCTTCCATGTGTTTATCAATATCGCTATGACCGTAGGTCTTATGCCGATAACCGGGTTGCCGCTGCCCCTTTTAAGCTACGGCGGATCTTTCATGATGGTGACGATGGCCGGTTTGGGCATTGTGCAGAGTGTGTGTATCAGAAGTGACCGGCGGGAAAGCTACCGGTAAAACGAAAGGGAAAGAGGGACGTATGTTCACATTGGGAAAGAAACTGAAACGGGAATCGCGTGAGATCGTGATCAATGCAGAGTATTTGGAGACCCGGGTTGCCGTGTTGCAAGATGGGGTGCTGGAGGATTTCTTTGTAGAGCATCCAACCGAGCAGCGGATTGTCGGAAGCATTTTCAAGGGCCGCATCCAGAATCTGGAGAATGAGTTGCAGGCGGCATTTGTCGATATCGGGATGAAGAAGAATGCCTTTCTGCATTACTGGGATATGATACCGGATGACAATGCCCGGCTGGAGGCGGAAGAAGGCGTCAGTGGTGGCGGGCGTTCTTCGGGGCGTCGTGGAGGGGGCGGCAAGCGTAAGCGCTATTCGAACGAGGAGATTGCGCGGCGTTTTCCGGCTGGATCCGAAATTGTCGTACAGGTGACCAAGGCAGCCATCGGCACGAAGGGTCCGCGTGTGACGGCGAGTCTGAGCATTCCGGGGCGTTATCTGGTGTTGATGCCGGGATCCAAGATGATCGGGGTATCCCGCAAGATCGGGGATGCCAAGGAACGGCAACGGCTCAAGAAGATTCTGGAACGGTTGCCGGTGCCTGCCGGGTGTGGCTTGATTGTTCGCACGGTAGCAGCCGATGCCAGCAAACGCAGTTTTGTACGCGATTTACGTGCCTTGACGGTATCCTGGGAGTCGCTGCAGGAAGCGATGGCCAATCAGCCGGCCCCCTGCCTGTTGTACCAGGAACCGCTATTGGTGGACCGGGTCGTACGCGACAGTATGACGGATCAGATTGATCGTGTGATTATCGATAACCGCGAAAAATTCGAGGAGTTACGTGAATCGCTGTCGCGGATATCGCGTCGTGTTCGTTCGCGGGTGCAGCTATATGAGGGGGACCGGCCCGTACTGGAGCACTATGATGTGGAACGCCAGGTTGAGCAGGCTTTTCTCCGGCAGGTCCAGCTCAAATCCGGGGGCTGTCTCGTGATTGATGAGACGGAGGCGATGATCGCGATTGATGTCAACACGGGGCGCCATAAAGGCAAGGGGACGCAGGAAGACGCCATTCTGGCGGTCAATCTGGAGGCGGTTGATGAGGTGGCTCGTCAGCTCCGGCTGCGCAATATCGGTGGACTGGTCGTTATCGATCTGATTGATATGAAGGCCCGCAAACACCAGAATGCGGTATACCGGGCCATGAAAGCAGCCCTGAAGAAAGATCGTGCGCGCACGAATGTGCTGCCGATTTCGGAGCTGGGTCTGATGGAAATGACACGGCAGCGGGTAGAAGAGAGCCTGCTTTCCTCGATGGTTGTGGATTGCCCGTATTGCCATGGACGTGGCAGTATCCGCTCGCCCCTCGGGGTCAGTGTGGAAATCCAGCGCCAACTGGCGGCCGTCATGCGCCGTTACCAGGGACGCAACGAAATACCCGACTTGCAGATTGTTGTTCATCCGACGGTTTTGGATCGCTTGCGCCGCGAGGATGAGGACTTTCTGATTGAGCTGGAGCACAAATTCCATGGCCGGTTGGTCTTTCGATCCGACCCCGCCCGCCACATGGAATTTTTTGCTATACTCAATGCGGGCAACGGAGATGTGCTGTATGCGCGCAAGGATGTGTAGCCCCGGACGAAAGGCAGTTTGGGGATTGCAGCAGCCAGGGATACACGGTAGGGTTTGCGGCATGGAAAAAGAGCAACAGGTGGTGAAGCGGGGGGCGAGGCGAGGCGTAACGCTGTTCGTGTTATTGGGCCTGATCATGGGGGTACCGATCACCCTGCACGCACAACGGGACGCACGATCCGGTTTGGCAGATGCTGCAGAAACCGGGGTTGATGTCCCGATTGAGGTGGATGCGGACGTCTTGGATTATGATCGTGAGAACGAGCGGATCACGGCATCTGGAAATGTCCATATTGTGAGTGGGTCGGACCACTTACGTGCGGACCGGGTACTCGTGCATGTGGCGACGGGGGATGCCTATGCGCTCGGCAATGTTGAGTTGATCCGGGCGGGGCAACCGATCCGTGGTGATCGTCTGCACTATAACTTCAAGACCCGCATCTCCAGTCTGGACAGGCCGGAGGTGGAGGCGGATCCCTTCAAGGTGATAGCCGATAACGTGACGCGTGCGCCTGATAACACCTATATTCTCAAAAAGGCCAAGCTGACCACCTGTATGTACGATCATGACCATGCCCATTATCATATACGGGCGCGCCGTTTGACCGTCGTGCCGAATGAGTATCTGGTCGCCCGTCACGCCACTTGGTACTTCGGCAAAGTACCGGTCTTTTATGTGCCGTACTGGAAACGGCGCCTGCATGATGAGTATGGATGGACCTTCTACCCCGGCTACCGGAGCCGCTGGGGCGGGTATCTGCTCTCGTCCTTCTTTCATCGCCCAGCCCCCGGTTTACGCTTGGAGCATCATGTCGATCTCTACAGCGAACGCGGGGTGGGCCTCGGTGAGGATGTCGATTGGCGGACCGAGGGGGGCAAGGGACAACTCTCCCTGTACTTTATTGATGATAATACACCGCTGGGCGATACCCCCCCGCTTGATGCCGAGGAAATCGATGCCAGCCGCTATCGCATTACACTGCGGCACGACCAGACGTTCTCTGATCGAACCCAGCTCTTTGTCCGGAATGAATATGTCAGCGATATCGATTTCAGACGCGATTTCTTTGAAAACGAATTCCAGCAATTGCGCCAGCCGGAAAACTATCTGGCCCTTTCGCATCGCGAGGATCTCTTTACGCTCAGTGGGCGCGTTAATTATCGCGTGCATGACTTTTATCCCAGCGTCAACCGGCTACCCGAAATTTCACTGGACTGGTATCGCATGCAACTGGGCGATACGTCATTCTACTATGAAAGCCAGAGTTCGGTTGCCTATCTGGAGCGGGAATTTGCTGAGCGGGACAATCAGGATGCCTTTTCGAGTTTCCGGTTGGATACGGAGCACACCTTGTATCAACCTCGTCGAGTGGCCGGGTGGCTCAATGTGGTGCCCCGCGCCGGTTACCGGGGAACGTACTACTCTGCCAGCCGCGATGCACAAACCACAACGGAGGTTACTACGACCACGGTAACCAATGAACTGACGTTGGTGGAAGAAACGCGCTTCGAGACGAATCAAGTGACAACCGTAACCGATGGCGGCGCACGGTTTCGGAACGCCTTTGAAATCGGCACAGAGGTCTCATTCAAGGCATTCAAGCGTTTGCCGGATTCGGCGGATGGGCAGCCCTGGCGGCATGTTGTGGAACCCTATGTGAACTATAGCTTACGGTTTGAACCCACCGTTTTGCCGGATGAACTGTACGATTTTGATGCGGTCGACCAGCTGGATGAATTGCATACGGCGCGGCTGGGTATACGCAACCTCCTGCAGACCAAATGGCAGGGCCGGTCCGTAGAGGCAGCAGACCTGAATATATTCACAACCGCCCGGCTCAACGCCACGGGCGATGAAAGCGTATTCCGCGACATACAGCTTGATTCCCGCTTCCGCCCCAATAAGTGGGTACAAATTGATATGGATGGCGTATATGATCTCGATGCATCTCTTCTTTCGGAATTCAACACGCGTATGCGCTTTGATCAGGAAGAAAGCTGGCGGTTCCAGTTTGAGCATCGCTATCGCGATTCGACGAGTAATCTGCTACTGGCCGATGCCACCTTTTCACCGAATACGTTTTGGGATCTGAATGTATTTGGCCGCTACGAGTTTGAGCGTAGCCGACTGGAGGAGCAGGGCGCGTATGTGCAGCGAAATTTCGACTGTATGTCGGTGCGGCTGGGGGGCAGTTTCCTGCCTGGGTTTACCCGTACCGATGGCACCGAACAAGACGACGACTACCGCGTATTGCTAGCGTTCTGGTTGACGGCCTTCCCGGATATGGGGCTGAACGCCTACGGCAGATAAAGGAGGAACGATGACGACGGATTTGCCGCTTGGCGACACACTGCTGTTTGGGGCATCCGAATTGGCTGGTGTGGTTGCGGTGGAAGGGCCGACGGCAGAAAGTCAGCCCTGCGTTGAAGTATTCCGGCGCGAAGGGGAAACCCTCCGGCGCGAAACCGTGCCGTTTCATCCCTTTCTGATGGCAGCCGCATCCTACGCGATCGATTGCCCCGTGCCCCATACGCGCGAGGCGCTCGCGGGGCAAGGCCCATTGGATTGCCGGATGCTCTTTGCGGACTGGCCGGCCTTTCAGGAAGCGCGTAGCTGGTTGCAGAAAGCGAGCGGGGAAACCCCGGGGTCACCATCAGCCCCTTATCTGGTCATACCGGATGCCACCCGGCAGTTTATGTTGCAAACGGGGGTTACATTCTTCAAGGGGATGCGCTTCGAACAGGTGCGGCGCTTGCAGTTTGATATTGAGTGCATAACGACGCCCGGCTACGAGTTCTGCCATGCAGGACGGGAAGGGGACCGGATTGTGGCGATTGGCCTGGCGGACCAAACCGGCTGGACGGACGTGATTGGCGGAAAGGATATGCCCGAGAAGGAAATCCTGGCGCAATTTGTGCGTTGTATCCAGACCCGGGATCCGGACGTGCTGGAAGGCCATAATCTTTTTCATTTTGACTTGCCCTATATTGCTACGCGTGCTGCCCGTCACGGGGTTCGTGTAGCACTTGGGCGGGATGGCTCCGAGCCGTCGCAGCGCTCTAGCCAGGTGGTGATGGGCGATCGAACCACGTCTTACAAGCGCTTTGATGTGTACGGGCGCCAGATTGTGGATACGTTCTTCCTGGCGCAGGCCTATGACCAGACCCACCGGGCACTTGACAGCCTCGGCCTCAAAGCCGTTGCCCGGCATTTCGGGGTGGCGGCTGAGGATCGGACCTATATCGCCGGTAGTGATATTACGCGTGTATTCGAGGAACATCCGGAAGAGCTGGCGGCGTATGTGACCGACGATGTAAAGGAGACGCGTTCGATCAGCGATATTCTGTCCCGCAGTGCGTTTGCACAGTCCCAGATGTTGCCGTTGCAATATCAGGATGTTGTGGTGCGCGGCAATGCCGTTAAGATCGATTTGCTTCTGCTGCGGGCGTATTATCACAGTGCCCTTGCGTTGCCACGCCCCTCGGCGGGACGGCCCATCACGGGTGGTTACACCGATCTGTTTATAGAGGGGGTTGTGCGGCCCGTACATCATTGCGATATCCGTTCCCTCTACCCCTCGCTGATGCTCTCCTTGCGGCTTGGCCCGGCCAGCGATCCGCAAGGGGTTTTTCTGGATGTGCTCGATACGCTTCGTACATACCGACTCGAGACCAAAGCCGCTATGCAGAAAGCCGGCAGCCGTAGCGAGCGTACCGAACTCGACGCCCTGCAAAGCACGTTCAAGATCCTGATTAATTCCTTTTACGGATATTTGGGCTTCTCGCAAGCGCGCTTCAATGATTTCGAGGTAGCAGACCGCATCACGTCAGAAGGTCGCAATCTCCTGGCGGATATGGTGGTCCAGATCGAGAATCTTGGTGGAAAGCCGATTGAAATCGATACCGATGGTATATATTATATTCCGCCCTCGGAAGCAGCCGAGGGGGAAGGGCAAGCGGTGTTCCAGGATCAATTTCGTGCCACATTGCCGACCGGCATTGAGATTGAGTTCGATGATGCCTTCGAGGCCATGTACAGCTACAAGATGAAAAATTATGCGTTACTGCGCGAAAATGGGGAAATGATCGTAAAGGGTGCCGCCCTCAAGTCACGCGGGTTAGAGCGTTTTCAGCGCGAATTCCTGCGTAAGATGCTGCGTCTGAAACTGGAAGGGCGCGAAAAGGCCTTGCCTTCCCTCAAGCAGGAGTACGATGATCTGCTGCAGTGGCGCAAACTGCCGATAGAGGCATTAGCCAAGACGGAAACGCTATCCGACGCGCCATCGGCGTACCAGCGAAAGCGTGATCAGGCGGGGGGTGCCCGCCGGGCCCCGTATGAGCTGGCGCTCCAGGCGGAAAAGGCATACCGGGCGGGCGATCAGGTTGCCTATTATGTGACCGGCACAAAAAAGAATGTGTCGGTACACGAGCATGCGAAACTTGTCTCGGATTGGGACCCCGCCAACCGCGATGAGAATGTGGCGTACTATCAAGCAAAACTGGATGCACTGTACAAGAAATTTGGTGGGGAAGAAGCGTCGATTCCGGCGCAAGGAGAGTTGTTCTGATGTTGGATACAAACGGTCATGTTCGTTATCGGAGTGGGCGGCGACATGGATTCACGCTGATTGAGCTTCTGGTGGTTGTGTTGATCATTACGATTCTGGGCGGTGTAGTGGGGGTGCAGTTGGCTGGTCGGCCGCATGAAGCACGCGTGGCGGCCACCAAGGCCCAACTGGAACAGTTTCGACTGGCCTTGAAACTGTACCGCATGGACCATGGTCGCTATCCCACGCAGCGACAGGGCTTGCGTGCGTTGGTCGCACCTTCCCCGGTGGATCCGCGTCCCAGCTCCTTTCCGGAAGAAGGCTACCTGGATCGGCGGGATCTCCCGCTCGATCCGTGGTCCAATCCCTATGTGTACCTGATTCCCGGTTCGCAGGGTGCGTCGTACGAGGTGCTATCCTACGGGCGGGATGGGGAACCGGGGGGCATGGGTGACGATGCCGATATCTCCACATCATCCCTGTAGGCGTTAGGGGGCAACTGCAGTTACGAGCTGCCGTAATTCGGCATGTATGTGTCCATTTGAAGCCAGAAAGCTCAGCTGATGGGGTAGGGTGCGTTGCTTGAGAATCTCCGTGGTGCCACCAGCGCGCCGGGCGATCAGCCCCGCGGCGGCAATATCCCATAGAAAGATGCTACCTTCAAAATAGCCGTCGGCCGCGCCTTCGGCCACCCAGCAGAGATCGACGGCAGCCGACCCGGCGATACGTGCCTTTTGCGAAGCGTGCGAAATGGCCTGGAAATAGGCCAGTGGCGCAAGACCGGGTTCGATATTCTTGTCCATGCCCGTCATGACGATGCCGCCGGCGAGGGTTTTGCAGGCCGAGACCTGAATGGGGGACTCGTTCTTGCAAGCGGGGCCCTCGGCCGTGGCCGTATAGAGATCCTCCAGCATGGGGGCGTACACGGCGGCGGCACGGACGGTTCCCTGTGCATCGCGGACCGCAACCGAGCAGCACCACATCGGGAGACCATGCGAGAAATTTACGGTTCCATCAATCGGATCAATGATCCACTCATACGCTGCGCCGCATGGAGCCTCTTTTGCCGAAACGCCGGATCCATGCAAGGCGGCATCTTCTTCCCCGAGATAGGTGTGCTCCTCGTGCCGTTGGCGGATCAAGGACTCGACCTGCTTCTGGCACTCCACATCCAGTTCCAGTTTCAGGTCATGGGCAAACGTTCGGATGACATGTCGCCGGCGGGCATAATGCTGCAAGGCATGCTTCCCGCCGCATTGGGCTGCCAGTACGGCCGTCTGCAGTAACTCATGATCCGGAATCGGCGGCATTGTCCCCTTGCTCCTTCTGTCCGGCGGTTGTTTCCGCTCCCGTCGCGGTTACGAGACCGCCCTTTTCATCACGAAATTTCATCGACATGATTTTGGAAACGCCCCGTTCGGGCATCGTGACGCCATAGATGACATTTGCGACCGAAATGGTTCTTCGGTTATGGGTAATGACGACAAACTGAGATTGGTGGAGGAACTGCGTAAGGATGTCGGTAAAGCGGCCAATATTGGACTCATCCAGGGGGGCATCCAGCTCATCGAGCATACAGAAGGGGCTGGGCTTGATCTGGTAGATGGCGAACAACAGGGCCACGGCCGTTAGCGTTCGCTCCCCACCCGAAAGCAGGGAGATGTTCTGGAGTCGTTTGCCGGGTGGGCGGGCAATAATCTCGATGCCGCAGTCCAGCACATCTTCCTCATTGACCAGGACCAGGCGCGCCGTTCCGCCATTGAAGAGCTTCGTGAACATTTCCTCGAAATAGGCATTGGCCTGTTCGAACGTGGATTTGAACATCTGCGAGGTGGTTTCGTTGATCTTTTCGATCATCTCGGTCAACTGGGTTTTGGCTGCCTGTAGGTCCGCTTCCTGCTGGGAGAGGAAGGTATAGCGCTCTTCGTGCTCCTGATACTCTTCAATCGCAACCAGATTTACAGGACCCATGCCATCCAGCTTGGTTCGCAGCTCCGCAACATGCGTTTCCATTGTTTCGGGATCCAGCGGTTCCTCGCCCTCCCAATCCGGCTCCGGTGCCGTAAGAATATCTTCCATCCCCAGCTTGTAATCCGCCATGATCCGATCACAGAGGCTCTGGCGGCGCATCCGGATTTCCGCAAACTCCACATCGGCGGTCGACTTGGCGTTCTGGAGCGTTTCCCACGTTTTGCGCTGTTCGGCCAGATCTTGCTCGGAGGTATGCAATGCCTCGGCTTGCGCACCTCGGGTTGTGCGAAGTTCGGCGGCGCGGGCAGCACTTTGCTCGACTTCCTTCGCCATGTTCGCAAGCTGCTCACGGGCTGTCTCCACTTGCTGCTGTAGTTGCTGCAAACTGTTGTTATAGGAGTGAATGCCTTCCTGCCGGCCACTCAATGCACTATCAATTTCAGCAATCCGCTGGGAAACAGATTCGTGTTGCAGTTTGATCTGTTCCTGCCGTTGGTCGGCCGTCGAAAAGGCTACCCGCCGTTCTGTGAGCTGGGTTTGCAAGGCACTATGGCGGGTTTCCAGTCGCTGGAGGCTCTGATTGGCAGCTTGCATATCCGCCGATGCGGCCTCGCGCTGCCGCCGCGTCTCCGTCTGTTGCTCCACAAGACGGGTTTTGTCTGCATCCCACTTGCTACCGGTTTTTTCCAGCTCGTCCAGCTCCCAGGTCACCGTTTCGAGGCGTTGTGTAGCCGTTTTCGCCTCTCGCTGGACCATTTGCAGCTCACCTTCCTTCTGTGCCAGATCCTGACGGATACGATCCAGTTCGGCCCGGGCCTGACCGAGGTGAGCTTCCCTGGCTTGCAGATCTTCCCGCAGACGTGCGAGCGTTGTATCGCAACCCTGCAGCTTGTGCCGGGCGTCCTGATGCGCAGACATGGCGGCATCGAGGGCTTGTTTGCGGCGGAGGGGGTTGGTAGCCCCCGGCTCGTTCATCCAGAATTCGCGCATGCCGGAGCGATGCAACATGTGGCCATGTATCGTGACGAGGTCGAACGTTTGCCGGATAGCAGGTGTTGCCGTCTCGAGGCTATCGACGAGCAGTACCTGCCCGAGTAGGGGTTCGAGGAGTCCCCGCACGGCGGGATCATCCATTTCGAGCTGGTCCATGAGGCGGGTCATCCCATCCGGAAGATCGGCCGGGCTTGCCGGGGGTGCCTCCGGACGCAGCGGGATCAGGCGGGTTGCGCCCTTTGCTGCAGCGGCAATATCGGCCAGAAGGTGGTCGGCCGTGGCAGGATCACGTGCCACGACCGCATCCAAGGCGTTGCGCAGTGCAACTTCGACCGCCCGTGTCAGGTGTTCAGGCACCCGTAATAGGCTCGGTAAGGGGCCGCGTATGGCGCCCGCCTCCAGGGACAAGGGATTGGCTGGATCAAGCAAAAGCTGTGTGCCGCCAGGGAAATCGGCTTTGACCTCATCCGCATCCTCGAGCATTTCCAGGCGTGTCTCAAACCCTGCCAGTTTCGATTGCAGCTCCGATCGCATCTGCTGCTGGGTAGCGATATCGGTTTGCAGGAGCTGGCGTGATGCCTCCAGTTCTTTACAGGCCTGCTGGGCCGTGGCAACCTCCTGGCGGCGTTGTTCACAGGTATGCTGCTGCTCGTCCAGTTGCTTGCGATACAAGGCGGCGCTCTCGGCCACCTGCTGTTTCTCCGCCCGCAGGCGCTCCCGTTGGATCACGGTAGCCCGTTCCTGGTTCTCGATTTGCATTAGATCGTTGTGGATCGTGGATGCGCGCGACTCAAGGGTAACGATCGTTTCCCGCAATTGCTGTACCCGGCTGCGTAGCGAGTCGATCTCGCGCCGATGCGAGTCGAATTCGGTTGTCGTGCGCGTAAGCTCCGCTTGAGCCTGCTCGCGTTGCGCAGCAACCGTTTCGAGGCTTTTTTCGAGTTCCGCCACGGATTCGAGGCGTAGGGTACGCTGCCGCGTGAGCTCTTCGATTTCGCGGGTATCACGTTCGGCGAGGTGGTGATATTCCTCGATCCGCTGGGTGTTCATCCGAATCTGGTCTTCCGTCCGGTCGAGCCGGCTCTGGGCCTGAATCGATGCCTCCATGGCTGTTGCAATATCACGCTCCATCTGCAGGAGGGCTTCACGCTGTGCCTGATGTGCCGCTTCGCGTTCGGCAATCGTTTCGTGCAAGGCATTCGCAGCCTCGGATTGCTCCTGGATCTGCCGCTCGAGCTCGCTGCCGGCCTTGTCAAACTCCCGCATCCGGCAGCGCGCGGCATACAGATCGTAGCGTTGCATCTCGTCCTTGAAGGCCTTGTAGCGGCGCGCCTTGCCCGCTTGGCGCTGCAGCGACCCGATCTGGCGCTTGACTTCGCGGATCACATCGGCCAAGCGCAACAAGTTGGCCTCGGTATGGGCTAGCTTGCGGAGCGCTTCGGTCTTGTCAGCCTTGTACTTGGTGATACCGCTGGCTTCCTCGAAAATGGCTCGGCGGTCTTCCGGGCGGGCACTGAGAATCTGGTCAATGCGCCCTTGCGCCATGAAGGAGTAGGATGAGGTTCCGACGCCCGTATCCATGAAAAGCCGTTGGATATCGCGCAATCGGCAAGGGGTTTTGTTCAGGAAGTACTGGCCTTCGCCCGAACGGAACACCCGCCGCGTAATGGTTACCTCGTGGTACTCGGTCTGGAGCACATGCTCGCAATTTGTGAAGGTGATGCTGACTTCCGCCATTCCCAGGGGTTTGCGGTTCTGGGTGCCGTTGAAGATACAGTCTTCCATCTTTGCACCGCGCAGCGCTTTGGCGCTTTGCTCCCCCAGTACCCAGCGGATGGCATCCGACACATTGCTCTTGCCACACCCGTTTGGGCCGACAATTGCCGTCATGCCCGGTTCAAAAGTTAAGCGGGTCTTGTCCGCAAAACTCTTGAATCCGGTCATTTCTATGGATGTAAGATGCACATTGCCCCCGGGGTTTGCCACATAAAGAAAGGCATGTATAGCATGCATCCCAAGCAGGATCAAGCCCAGGGCAATATGAGCCCTTTTCGCAGTGATATGCTCAATGATATCCATACGAATCAGGTATCCAAGAAAGTGTTTACACCACAAAAGGAGGGCTTAGTCGCTAGTCGCTAGGTGTTAGCATCGCATTGTCGTGGCCGCCAAGGGCCTTTACTAGGTTGTAACTTTATTGTTTTCCTTACAATTTGCCATAAGAGATTCGCGTGTACGAGTACGTGTACGAGTACGGATTTCTCCCAATGCCACCTCGTACTCGTACACATACTCGTACACGCA
>CAZRCN010000010.1:0-36737 GCA_964598575.1 uncultured Victivallales bacterium
GATGCCCGCCGATGCTAGTCCCGTGCGCCTGAACGCAAGATCGCCGAGGGATGCAGGCATTTCGTCACGTATGCAAAACCTAGCAACCGCATCCCATATATCGTGTTGATGCGCATCCGCGCCTCCTGCGTCTCGAATGATGCCGGTGATATCTGTGCCAAACAACTTCACCAGATGCGCAAGAACAGAATGGTCCACGTGCGGGCAAGCTGCTGCCGTTTCGCGGAGAAAAGCATTGATATCAGGAATATCACCGCCCCACACGGGGCGATATAGCGTTGTGTCGCGTGCTGGTTGCTGCAAATACTGGCTTGCCAAGGCAATGGTTTGAGCTGCGACACTGCGTGCGGTGGAGTATTTGATACCCAAAGCCGTGATGCACCCATGCAGTCCGTTTGCTTGTGCATGATCCATAATTCGATAGCGGCGAAGAAACGTAGGTTCACAACCAGCGGAAACATGATCTTTGGCAGGTAGGAGCCCGGCATGAATGGCAACAATGTCGTCAGGCTGGATGCATGGTGCAGGAAAACAGGCATTCAACGCATCCAGGCCCCTGGCAATATCTGCTTCCGTCACATCAAGACGATCAAACGCCGAACAGCAGGATCGGTACCACGTGCCGGCCATGACAACACCCCGCCACGGCACGAAGAACAGGTGTCGATTCACGTTGTGGCTAAACAATCCCAAAGCCATATCGCCGACAGGGAAATTTCGGATCAGAAAATTCATGGCCAGCCCCATGGGATGCGGGGCGGTAGCGGCCGGCGTTTCTTGCAAAAGGTGATCGACCCAGGCACCCGTAGCTTGAATGGTCATTCTGGCACGGATGTCGAAAACATCCCCACTGCGTTCATCAACAGCCTTGACCCCGATAACACGATTTCCCTTTTCGATGAGCAGTTGATCTGCAGAAACGTAATTCGCCACTACCGCACCTTCAGACACAGCATCTTTCAGCATGGAAATCACAAGCCGTTCGCTATCATATAGGCAGATGTCACTCCAGATCGCGCCGCCTGTGATGTTAGTACCAAGCAACTGGGGCGCAATCGCGCGGCTCTCCTGGCGGCCGATGATCCGACCAGCCGGTAATTGGCGCGCAGGATCTGGAATGCGTCGGCACCGATGCGTCATTATATTGTTGGCATGTATAGCCACTGACATCAATGAACGGCTGCGCAGGAGGCTGCGATTGTATGTGGGGGACATAAACATTTGTGGCGCGGCCAAGTGCGGGGCACTGCGCAGCCAGCTTTCCTGCTCGCGGACCGATTCGAACGTGCGCTGAAATTCCAAGCGGGGAAGATAGCGCAGTCCACCGTGCATGATTTTCAAACTATTGGCAGATGACCCGCCCGAAAAGTCCGCCTTGTCGATGAGAGCGGTTGTAAAACCGCTGCAGGCAGCTTGCCGTGCGATGGCAGCACCGTGTATACCACCCCCTATAACGAGAACATCAAACGATGCCTTCGCAAGATTATGTAACGAACGCTTCATGCCGTAGTAGTATCCGATTTTCTCGATTGCTGTTGCAGTGTATCGTAAATGCTTGCAACACCAAGCCGGAAAGCGTGCGGACTATACCGCTCCCGGGCAAGCCGTTTGGCACGCTCCGCCAATTCGCATCCCAGCGCCGGCTGTTCCAGCAAAAGCTGCATACCCCGCGCCAACGCATCTGGATCAGGGTCAACCAGCATGGCAACTTGATCATCCATAACCTGCGTATGGGTGGGTAACCGTGTGGCCACCAGGGGGGTACCGGCATCAAGGTACGAATAAACCTTCATGGGGGTATTGGCCCCCTGTGTGCGAGGCGACACCAGAATATCAGCATCATGAAACAGATGCGGCATATCGTCCACAGGTCTGGGCCCAGCAAACCATACTCGGTCCGCAAGCCCCAAGGCGACACAGCGCGCACGATAGTGCTCCACATCGGTCACCCGCCCACCGACCAGCACCAGCGTGACCTCTCGGTGCATTGTCGCCAAGCATGAAAACCCCTCCAGCAGCAGATCGATACCTTGATAGGATTCCAGATTTCCGACATACAAGATGGCAGGCCCCTGAATGCCGAACGGGGCACGAAACCCACGCGGCGCATCGTATACGATATGCTCCGGCAACAGCGACACATCTCGCAGTACAACGACGCGAGCAGCCCCAGACCGTTTTGCTGCATCCGCCAATGCATCGCACATTGGCACGACAACTGCCGCATCCCTGATGACAAAGTCTTCCAACCACCTCATGAGCGGCCGCAACGGTCGCAAGATCTTCAGCTTGTTCACAATCTGATCGGGCATCGAAGAATCCATGTCAAAAACATACGGAATATGGTACCGTCTCCCCAGCACGTATGCCAGAAACCCCGCTTCTTCGATGGCATGAATCACATCATATGACTGCTTCTGCAGCAACCTCTGCGCGGTTCGATACAGGTAGATATCAGCCATCAACTTTTTGAGCGAAAAACCGGGACGTATACCCGCTAGAAATCTTTTGTGTTTGATCCGATGGATACTGACGCCAGAGCCGTATGCCCTGTTTTCACCCTCGGAGTAGGTGACAACATCCACTGTGTCGCCACGATCCGCGAGGGCCGTAAGCAGTAGGTTCACCGCTATCGGCGTTCCCCGTTCCTGATAAAACGGATGGGGTGCCAACATGAGAATGCGCATACAAACCTTCCTGATAGTGACATTACATGCGTTCCGCTGTCCCTAGCATGCGCCGTATCCGCCCGTAGCCGGCCAGTTGGTCGACAAGAAACGTCATGGCGTATTGCCATGGCACCCCCCCCACGGTCTTACGGCACAAACGATCACACTTGCGGCATAAGGCCAGATCTTCTACATGATGATGCAAGGATCGACGTAGCTGGCGGTATGGCTCACCATACCAGATTTCCTTCAATGACTGCTTTTTCATATCCCCCAAACTCATGTGTGCCCAGAAATCTTGCGGACAAGGGGTCACGGTTCCATCTGCGCAGATCACCATTGCATACCAGGGAAACGTGCAGCAGTTCCCTGCCGGAGGCAATTCACAGCCGCTATTGTCGGCCGTCGACCATTCATACTCCGCCTTCTCAATTACCTCATCCACGCCATGCGATAGAAACTTCTTTCGCAAGCGCTGGATCGAATCGGGATTTTCGTCCGGATGGGGTTGACGAAAACGAATCCGCTCGACTTCAATATAGGGAAACCTCTGACGGCGTTTCTTTCTTTCCGCCGCAAGAAACAGAATGTTCTGAACCGTTGTCTCAAATGTTGCTCCAGGCCGCATCGCCTCATAGGGCGCTTTGGAAAAACCATCAACCGAGAACGAAACCATGTGCGGTTTCGCATCCAGCAACTGTCGGGCCCTGTCCGCATGCATGAGGCCACCGTTTGTATGAAAACGGGTGCGAATCCCGGCAGATTCAGCATAACGAATCATGGCAAAAAGGTTTGGATTGGTAAACGGCTCGCCGCGGTGGTGCAGGTACATATCGTTCACAACACCGGCCGCCTGGTCTACAATCCGCTTGAAAAGATCCATGTCCATCACACGCCGCTCATCACGGGAAAGATCTTTATTGGGACACATCGGACACCTCAGATTACACAATGTTGATGTCTCCACCCACATTCGCAAGGGTAAGCCTGCAGGCGCTTCGTCCCGTCTTTTGTAAGAAAAATACGCCCTACCCAACCGCATGAGAACTTTCGCTTTATTCATTCCATCATCTTTAGCACAACGCGCAACCCCACTACAATACAAGAAGCTCACATAAAATACCTATAAAGTGTAAGGACGGAGAGCGAAGCAATTGACAATATGCACCAACCTCGTGTAAGTAGACCTTGCTCTATGTTTGACATATGGCAGCATGCCAAAAGCGTGATAGAAACCAACAAGGAGGTACATCCCCATGACTGCTAATATCAAGGAAGTCGAAGAACAGATCCGCCAACATGCAACCGCACTCGAGGCCGTTCGCTCGGAGGTTAAAAAGACGCTGATCGGTCAGGATGCCTTGCTGGAAAGCATGCTGATTGCGCTCATAAGCGACGGCCATATCCTGCTGGAAGGCGTACCGGGGTTGGCCAAAACCACCGCCGTCAAGGCGCTATCGGGAGCACTTGGACTCCCGTTCCAGCGCATAACCTTTACACCGGACCTGCTGCCTGCCGACATCATCGGTACCATGATCTATGACCCCCGCGAATCCAGCTTTTTTGCTCGCAAGGGCCCCGTATTCACTAATTTGCTGCTGACGGATGAAATCAACCGGGCACCGGCGAAGGTCCAATCGGCCCTACTCGAGGCCATGCAGGAACGACAAGTCACCATCGGTGACACAACCTATCCGCTGCCGGCACCCTTTCTCGTAATGGCTACCCAGAACCCGATTGAGCAACAAGGCACCTATCCGCTGCCCGAAGCCCAAGTCGACCGCTTCATGCTCAAATGTAAGGTCGGTTATCCCGCCAAGGAGGAGGAAAAAGCCATCATAGCTCAGTTTTCCATGCAGCGTGACGTTGCGGTCACGCCTGTCATGCAGGCTGAGCAGATCGAAGAAATACGCACATTGGCCCGGAGCGTATACTGCGATGAGAAGATCACCGATTACATTCTGGATATTGTACTTGCAACCCGTCAGCCCTCGCAGTTTGGGCTGGAGCTGGATCACCAAGTAGAGTATGGCGCATCGCCCCGCGCCGGTATCTACCTCCAAATGGCTGCCAGAGCCCATGCGCTGCTTTGCGGACGGGCTTATGTCACACCCCAGGATGTCAAGGCATTGACCCCGGACATCCTACGGCACCGGGTCATTCTCACCTACGAGGCGGAAGCTGAAGAGGTTACAAGCGACGCGCTGATCGAGCAGATTCTGGGCGAAATACCGGTTCCGTAAGCGTGCCTGCCTCTCCGTCATGCTTGCGAGGAGGAAGCCATGGCAATTGATACAGTTGAACTGATGCGGCAAGTCGCCCGCTTGCGGGTTTTCACCAACCGCTTGGTCGATACCCAGCTCATGGGCGCATACCACTCTGCCTTTAAAGGGCAAGGTATCGAATTCGATGAGGTCCGTGCGTACCAATTCGGGGATGATGTACGCTCCATTGACTGGAATGTCACCGCGCGTATGGGGCATCCCTACATCAAGCGCTTTGCCGAGGAACGCGAACTGACGATTGTCTTTCTCGTCGATGTTAGCGGCTCCCTCTGCTTTGGCTCCGGAACACGCACCAAAGCGGAAACGGCTGCCGAAGCGGCATGCCTGCTGGCTCTGTCTGCCATCAAAAATGAGGACAACGTCGGACTCATCCTCTTCAGCGATACCATTCGCGCCTACATACCGCCCCGCAAAGGACGAACTGCCGTTCTGCGTATCGTCCGGGAAGTGCTCGCCGCCGAGGAAACAGCCGACAAAACCGATATCCGCGCCGCCTTGCATTTTCTCTCTTCCGTCCAGAAACGCCGCGCCGTCGTTTTTCTCCTTTCAGATTTTGTTGACCAGGGATACGAGCCGGCCCTACGTTCGGCGGCCCGACGGCACGATCTGATCTGCTGCCCCATCACCGATCCGCATGAACAGGCAATTCCCGCTGTCGGGATTCTCGAACTGCAGGATCCCGAAACCGGTGAACGCTTCCTCCTTGACACATCCGCCCGCACATTCCAGCAGACATACCGGACGGCAACCCATCACGCCCACAACGCCTTGCGGCAACAGTTTCTGCGCAACCGGATCGACACCCTTCCGCTTTCAACCGCAAAGCCTGTGATCGATGAAGTCCGCAAACTCTTCCACCGCCGGCAAGTACGTGCACGGAGAGGATAATTGATCATGCCTGTTAAACATCACAACCTGTTTTCGGCCCCGCGTTATGTTGCCGTTGCTGTAATCTGCATGGGACTGTTGTGCGGGGGGACTGCCTGCAACCGAGCTGAAACACCTTCTGCCAGTCCTCCCCCTCCCCTAACCCGCGCGGTAGAAAAGCATGGCGTCACCATAAGCTTTCGCATCGAGCCTTCCCGCATATCCCTCGATGAGGATGTCCTCCTTACCATACAAGCCACCTACCCGAAGGATGCAACCGTGCAATTCCCCGATGTTCCCAGCCGTATCGAAGGCTTGGAACTTGCAGCCGAATTATCACCACCCGCCACTAGTACCCCGGATGGTAAGCAGAGGCGTGAATGGATCGGGCGTCTTACGCCGCAACCGGCCACCAACTACCGCATTGCCCCCATGATCTTCCAGAGCATGCAAGATGAAGCACAGGGCCTCGCACGCGACATCCTTACCCCCGCCATTCGCCTGGAAGCCCAACCGCTACCTTCCCCGGCAAGCAACACCATGCAGCTTGAGCCGCAACCAACCTACATCATGCCACCGCCCTCGATCCTGCTGCAGTGGGGCCTTCTCGTCCTGCTCTTTCTCGCCCTGATCGGGGGCATCATCAAGCTACTGCCACATCTCCGCCGTAAGATTCGTGTTCTGCGCATGTCGCCACAGGAGCGGGCGCTCCACGACCTGGAGCAACTGCTGGCAGAAGACCTGCACACGCAGGGCCAGTTCAAGCTCTTCTATCATCGCATTACGGCCATCATTCGCCGTTTTATCGAAAAACAATACGGCATCCGCGCCCCCGAACTCACCACAACCGAATTTCTCGCCCAAGCGGCTCGGAACCCCGCCTTCCCGGATGCCGTGCTGCAACGCTTGCAGCAATTCCTGGAAGCGGCTGACCTCGTTAAATTTGCTGCTTTCCAGCCTTCGCCGGAATCGGTTACCGAAGCCATTTGCACCGCCCGTTCCTATCTGCAGGAAGCCATCGCTCGCAACACATCAACACAGGAGGCTGCCTGATATGGACTTTGCACACCCCATCTGGCTGGCACTTCTGTTGCCGCTTGCCGTTGCTGTTTGGCGCATGGTGGCCCGCCATACGCGCCCGGCACTGCGCTTCGGCTTCACCCACCCCTTGCACCAGGTACGCCCCTCCATGCGGATTCGACTCCTGCACATCCTTCCGTGGATCAGCGCCTTGGCGCTCGTACTGCTCGTCATTGCCATGGCCAGGCCCCGTAAGGCCCTCGCAACCTTCCAACGCGAAGCCAATGCCATCTCCATACAAATGGTTCTGGATGTTTCCGGATCCATGGAAGCTCTCGACATGGCAACCGAAACGGCTGAAGCAACCACCGACCAACAGACCCGCCTGGATGTCGTCAAGGAAATGTTCAGTCGTTTGATTGCCTTGCGCCCCGATGACCAGATTGGCTTAATCGCCTTTGGCGGGTTTGCCAGCTCGTTAGCACCCTTGACGCTCGATCATGAAACCCTGCGAGAAATCCTGGCTGGGCTTACAGTACCGAAACCCATCCAGGACCCCTCCAGCGGAGATATTCTCAATGCCGAAGAGCGACTCACCGCCATTGGCGATGCGCTCGCCCTGGCTTGCCAGCGGTTGCGCGACGCGCAGACCCAATCGCGCATCATCGTGCTGCTATCGGATGGAGACTCCAATGCGGGCATCCTGACGGTCGACGAGGCAGCATCCATTGCCGCCGAACTTGGCTTTCGGGTCTATACCATTGGCGTCGGGGAAACCGGCTATGCCCCCGTTCGCGTTACCGACCCCATGGGCCGTGTATCCATCCAGACAGCCTGGATCACCTTCGATGAAACCGCCTTGCAAGAAACGGCCCGTAAGACCGGTGGCCAGTATTTTCATGTTACCGACAAAGAGGGATTGGAAGCCGCCATCGAAAGTATCAATGCCATGGAAACCACAGCAATCGAACAAGACACCCTAACACACCATGCCGAGCACTACCGCTGGTTCATCCTGCCTGCTTTCGTGCTGTTACTGCTTACGACAACGTTATCCGCATGCTGGACCCTTCGCGTTACCTGATGGAGGTTGACTATGCTTACTTTCTCACATCCGTGGTTGCTGTACTTTCTCTGGCTTGTGCCCGCCTGGGTACTGCTCGTACTAGCCGCCTGGCGCCATAGACAGCGCAAGATGGCATCTTTCGTGACCCCCCCCCTCTTGCAGCGACTTGCGCCCCGTCTGCAAACGGCACGGGATATCTGGCAGCTCGCACTGGTAGCCCTCGCATACCTGCTTTTGCTGTTAGCTGCGGCCGGACCGCAATGGGGACACGTCGAAACCAAGGCATTCCGATCCGGGCGCGACATCGTGATTCTGGTAGATGTATCCCGCTCCATGCTTGTGCGGGATGTCTACCCGACCCGCCTTGCGCGCGCCAAGGCCGACTTGCTCGACTTGGTCGAAATCCTGTCATCCGGAGATCGTGTAGCCTTGTATGCCTTCCGGCACCGGCCGGTCCGCATTCTCCCTTTCACGTCGGACCGCCGCTTCCTGCAACACGCCCTCCAGAGCCTCTCGATTCATTCCGCCCCCCCCGGTGCAACCGACATCGCCATAGCCGTCCAACAAGCCTTGTCCGACTTGCCTTCTGCCTCATCCGCCACGCAGGCGGTTATCCTTTTATCCGATGGCGAAAACCTTGAACAAGGGCTGGCGCCCGCGCTGGAAACCGCCAAAAAACGTGGTATTCCGTTTGTTACGGTCGGCATTGGCAGTCACGACGGTGGGCCCGTTCCGTCGCTCGAAACGCCCGATCAACCGCTGCGGATCGAGGGCGAGGCGATTACTTCCCGACTTGTGGACGACACCCTCGAACGCCTGGCACATGCAACCGGCGGCACCTACATTCCGATCGAGACCGCCGGCCTGGGCCAGACAACGCTCGGGCAACTTGTACGCCGCCACTTGAAACAGATAGAGGCACAATCGTATCAGATGATGGATATACAAGGCGCCGTCGAACGCTACCAGTGGTTTCTGCTGCCAGCGATTATACTGCTGCTAGCTGTCGGCGTCATGAGTCGGGGCCGCTTGGCTACTGGTCTGCCACGAACCGCCGCCGTCGGGCTCATTTTGCTTTGCATGGCCGCCACCGCTACGGCTGCTTCCCCGCCAGTGCCCTCTCACCGGGAGCTGGCCTACCGAGCCCAACAGCAGCATCGGGACGGTGCCTTCGAGCAGGCTGCTACCCTCTATGAACAAGCGGCAGATATCGCAGCCGACTCCCCGGAACGCGCGAACCAATACCGCTTGAATGCTGCCATTGCCCGCATCGCCAACCAGCAATATGAGCCAGCGGCCGAACTACTGCGCGGTCTTCCCGCCAGCCCGACGGCCGAAGCCGCACGCGCCTTAACGTACTACCAACGCGGAAACCAGACAACCAACACGTCGGCCCAGGCCTTGCAACAACGCGCCGAATGGTGGCGCGATGCCGCCCAGCTCCTCCAGCAAATCTGGCGCGACACGGACAATCCGGATGCCGCACAAGACCTGGCGATGATTGCAGAACAACTCCCCCGGGCCGCAGAGCAAGCTACACGGCAGGAATGGATTGAAAGATATGCCGAAACCAATGCCGCCCAACTTGCCTGGGAAGTTTTGCAGCAGCAACGCTCCCTGCAGGAACAGGCGCAGGAGCCGCTGAACACAACCAATGCCCATGACCGCATCCGCCAAGCCGAGGAACGTGCTGCACAATGGCAAACGCTCGCCAATACATACTACCCTCTCGCGCACAAACAGGCCCAATCCGGGCAACAGAACACCGCAAGACTCGAGCAGGAACAGGCGCGGCTCCGCCAACAAACCGAACACATACGGGACCTGCTGCCACCCGATACGCTGCCGCCTCTGCAAGCCGGGCATCCCGTCTATGACTCCTGGAAGGATGTCGCCACCTACGAACAACTCCTGGCCGAGACACGCCGGCAACAAGCCGAAACCCTCGAACGGCTCCAACAGCCTGATCCGCGCCCTGACCAACTCCCGCTCCCGACAAGCCAGGCCGAAGCTGCTGACCTCACCGGCCTCTTCGCAGAGCGATTTTCACCGCCTCAGGATACACCTCCTGAAACCAGTGACCAGATTCTCGAGCTGGCAGACCGGGCGGAATCCCTGCAGCGCCTCGCAGCAGAAATGCTGCAAGTGGATAATCACGCAGAGGCCGCCACCACACAACGGGAGGCGCTGGACATTCTCGATCAGCTTCAGGATCTTCTGCCACAGCCCCCACCACAGGAACAGGAACAACAGCAAGACGAATCCGAAGAACCGTCCGAAGACCCATCCGAAGAACCTGATGCATCTGACGACGAAGCGGATAACAACAAGCAGGATGGCGGGCAGCAACAACCACCGCCGGATACCCCCCAGCCGGATGAGCCGGATGACGCAGAGTCCCCTGAGGAAGAGCAAGACGTTCCGATCGAGATTGAAGCCATGCTCGAACAGGTGCAGGAACGCGAACGCGAATACGAGGAACGCAAACTTGAACGCATGCGCCGGATCACCCCGCAAAGCGAAAGGGATTGGTAATCATGCGCTGGATCATATTACGCCTGGGGTTGTTCTGCCTGGCAGGTATACTGCAACCAACCTTCTGCCAGGGCCAGGCTGCTGACACGGCACAATCCGCCGTCGACATCCAGGCCTGGGCCTCACCGGATAGCGTCTATCCCGGCGAAGCAGTCCAGCTAGCCATCCAGGTACAGCATTACGAAGAGTCGATGGGCACACCAACCTTGCCCGAACTTTCTGGATCGGTCACACTCATCTCCCAGCAAGACCGCAGCGAGCACCGCATCCAAATCGTAAACGGCAAACAGCAAGTAACGGGCTTCTCCGGACGCGTGTTTGTCTATCGCATCCTGCCCGACAAGCCGGGCCCTCTTGTG
Source organism: uncultured Victivallales bacterium (assembly GCA_964598575.1). GTDB lineage: Bacteria > Verrucomicrobiota > Kiritimatiellia > UBA8416 > UBA8416 > T3Sed10-140. The sequence continues at coordinate 10,802 of CAZRCN010000010.1, forward strand.
CTTGGCCCCATTCATATCGAGGATACCCAGGGCCAGATCATCACAACCCGCGGCCCCACCGTCAGCGTCAAACCCATCCCCGAACAAGACTTCGTATCCCTCGAGCTGGAAGGCCCCAGCGGATGGGTCGTGCCGGATGAACCCTTCTCCATCACGCTCTGGCTCCGGATTCGGCGTTTGCCTCCACCCTACGCGCAAAGCAGTCCCATCCCCCGGGGGACCGCACCCCTGCTTGGCATTCCCTATCTAGACTGGACCGAAGAGATGGATATCAAAAGCCCCAACCTATCCCAAATGCTCCAGCAGAAACTTGTAACCCAGGGCGAGGCCTTTCGGATCAACAATCGCAGGCTGGCGCAAAACGGTATTTCGCTGCTCCAACGCGAGCAGCCTGCCTGGTTCCGCCTCGACCGCGACATTGATCCTGATGATGACCGCTTCTTCCGCTATAAACTGACAACGAGCTGGGTGGCTTCCCGCGAAAAGCCGTTTGTATTCGGACCGGTCCGCTTTCATGGCCCGGTTATTACTCATGTAAATAGAGAAGGACGCGTCACGACGGAAAACATCTATGCCGTCTCTGAGCCGCTAACGGTGCATGTAACCCTGCCACCCGACATGGATCGGCCTGACAACTGGATCGGTGCCTCCGGCCGAAATCTTCACATCAAGACATCCCTGGATACCCAGACCTGTTTTATGGGGGATCCGCTTACGCTTTCTATCGATATTACAGGCGAAACAGCTCGCCACCGTATCCGTCCCCCTGCCGCAAGCGTGCTAGCCCCGCTGACCAATGCCTTTCGCATGGTAGGTGAACCCCGCACCAAGGATCTTCCGGATGGAAAACGGTTCTCCTACCTGATACGGCCCTACGTCGCCGGAACCTTGGAAATCCCCGCCTTACCCATATCGTATTTCGATCTCGACACCCGGTCCTATCAAACCGTTCGCAGCCAGCCGCTGCCCGTGCGTGTGAATGCCGTCAAGGACTTCTCGCCGCTGGCAGGAACAGACGCCCTGTACCCAACCAATGGGCTGCAGCAACTCGCGCCCGCTCCGATCCGTGCCATGCAGACCCAGGCATACCGTATGGTTCATCCGCTCTGGCATTCCTTGTTGTTGCTTGTCGGTCCCCTGCTCCTGTTGCTGCATGCCGGACAAAAACTGCAACGGCGGTATGCACCCCGCTTGGCGCAGCGGCGGACCACCAGGCAAGCGGCCCACCAGGCTACCCAGCGCCTACAACAGATTCTTGCCACAAACACCCCCTGCGAGCAGGCAGAGCTGGCATCCATCATGCGCACCTATCTGGCTCATCGATTCGATCCTGCTTTACGCGCTGCAACAGCCACAGAAGCCAAAAACAAGCTAGCACAGCACCAGATTCCGCCCGCACGGCTGCAGCAGGTGGCACAATATCTATCGGACGCCGTATATGCACCATCCTCGCAGATCCAGATGGACCATGTCCGGGATTTGCTCCACCTCATCCAGGAAATCGATTCCGCCGCCAGCCGTCGCAAGCACAACGCCAGCACGATGCTGCTCCTCCTGGGGGCATGCCTATGCGCCGGAACACAAGCTGGAGCGGCCCCCTCGGACGCCAGACGCAACTTCGAAACCCAGCGTGCCCATACCGCCCTTCTGCAAGCGCAAACAGCGTCCGACTTCCTGCAAGCCGCCGAAGCCCAGGCAACCCGTATCGCGCTGGAAGGTGCGTCACCCGACAGCTTCTACCACCTGGGCACCGCCCTACTCCTTGCCGGTCATCCGAAGCTGGCCATTGTGCCCTTGCAACGCGCGGAACGGCTCGGCGGCAGCCGTTGGGATATTCGCCGCAATCTCCTGCTGGCGCTACGGGCAGCAGACGAAGCGCCTACCCGCCAATTGCCCTGGTATCGCATACCCCTCTTCTGGCATTACCGGCTCGGTATCTTTGTCCGTATTTCCAGTACGGCCATCCTTTTTTCCCTACTATGCCTCTGCTGGTTCCTACGCTTGCAGGGATTCGCCCATATGAACCGCTACCTGCTGCCCCTCTTGCTGCTCTTCCTGCTTCTCTGTGGCAGCTTGTGCACCTCTTTTTATGCCGAATGGCAAGACACGAACCACCACGCCCTACTGCAGAACCAGATTGAACATCTGCTGGCGCAGACCCAGGAGGACCTCCCCGCATCATGAAGACTTCGATCCAAATCACGTCCGTAGTAGCCATGCTGGCTTGCCTTTGGGGTAGCCCCCCCGTATGGGCTCAGAACCCAGTACCCCGTCCACCTTTTGAAGCCCGCATCTTTGTCAGCCAAGCCAATCCCTATCTAAGAGACACCTTTACGATTCGCCTGGAAATCGTTACACGGGACGTCGACATTGATCAGGGACTCAACCTGATCCAATTACCGGACCCTTCCCGCCTATCCATCCTTACCCCCTTCCAGCCGCTGGCCGTAAACCGTGATACCATCGATGGCGTGGAAATCACACGCCGTCGCTATCGCGCACAGGCACGCGCCCACCAACCCGGCAAGATCGAACTGTCCCCATCCCTCCAGGTAAAGGTGCGCAAACGCGTCCGCACCATGTTCGGAAGTGCCGTGCAGGAAATCCCGGTTACCCAGCCGGTGGAACCAGTTGCCATCCATGTGCGCCCCTTACCACAACCCCAACCAGACGATTTTGCTGGCATTATCGGAGATTTCGATATCAAGATCGAGGCTACCCCCTTGACGATTGCAGAAGGTGATCTTGTAACGATAACCACCACCATCAAGGGGCAAGGTTGGGTGGATCCGGAGCGTATCACTGCCGTAGCCCCCGCCCCCCAACTGCGCACCTACCCTGTACAGACCGTTTCATCCGGCCCGAAACAAAGCGAACATACATTCACGCAAACCGTAATCCCCCTCGACCAGACGCTGCACGCCATTCCTGCCTGGCAATTTTCCTGGTTCAATACCCAAACCGAAACCTATGAACACGTCGTGGCTGGACCGTTTTCGTTGGAATACCGCGAGCCGGAGACACGTATCATCCATTCAGCACCGGACACTGCCACCACGACGGAGCCAGGCACCGGACCGCAAGCGGCCGGACCCACCGTCTACGCGTTGACGCCCGCCCGGCTGGCTCCCGCATCTAGCAGCCTTATTACCTTCAGAATTCCCGGAGCGACCGCGGTCCACGTCCTTATGCAGACGAACGATTGGGCGCTGATCGAGGCTCCACCCAACCGTGGATGGATTCCCGCAGCCGCCCTTGCGCCCCCAACCCCTTGATCCACCCCTCCAAACTGCGACACAATGTCGTGCCCCATTGTCACTGCGCGTCAATATGTCGCGCATAATCCCGCCGTTGCCCCAATGCACCTACCACGCCGCAAGATTGGCACGCTTGCTGCTGCATATTATCGCAGTGCAGCAAAGATCTGGCCTGTCGCCTACGGTTGTTGCTAACAACGTGGCTTGGTATGCTGTAAGTATGGCCCATGTAAGGCTCACAGCAGAACAACCGTACGAAGAGAGCAGACCTACATCCTACTTGTAGGTGACAAACAAAAAAGGAGAATACCTATGAAGCGTATCGTATATGCACTGTCGATCATCTTACTCGTGACAACGGGATTTGCCGCTGAGCCCATTGATGTTTTGAAACAAACCGGTAGAGCTTTTACCAAGGTAGCTCGCGAAACCATACCGGCCGTTGTTTTTATCGAAGTCGAACAGATCGTCGAAGCCCGCGGTCCAGCTCAGGATTATAATGATCCCTTCGGCTTTTTTGGTGACGATATGCTCCGGCGGTTTTTCGGCATGCCCCAACAGGGACGACCGCAACCCCGCCAATTCCGCCGCGAAGGCGCTGGATCCGGCTTCATCATTTCCGAGGATGGCTATATCCTCACCAACAGTCACGTCGTCGGCGATGCAACCAGCATCCGCGTCAAACTGCACGATGGACGAGAGTTCGAAGCCGAAAACATCGGTTCAGATCCGCGGAGCGAAGTCGCCATTATCAAGATCGACGCAGAGAATCTGCCTATCATTCCGTTGGGCGACAGCAGCAAGCTCGAGGTCGGCGAGTGGGTCATTGCGGTGGGCAACCCTTTCGGACTGAGCGAGACGGTCACAGCCGGCATTGTCAGTGCCCTCGGGCGTAACAACATCGGCATTGCCGATTTCGAGGATTTCATCCAGACAGACGCCGCGATCAACCCCGGCAACTCCGGCGGACCGCTTCTGGATATTGATGGTAAGGTCATTGGGATCAACACCGCAATCTACACCCGCAGCGGCGGTAGCATGGGTGTCGGCTTTGCCATTCCCATCAATATGGCACGTGCCATCAAGGATCAGCTCATTGAAACGGGTTCGGTCTCTCGTGGTTTCCTCGGCGTATACATGCAGGATATCACACCCCTGCTGGCCGAATCACTTGAACTGCCGGACACAGATGGCATCCTGATTTCTGATATCATCCCCGATAGCCCAGCCGAAATGGCTGGCATCGAGCAAGGAGACGTCATTCGGAAACTCGATGGACAACCCGTAGAAAACACGGGGGCCTTCCGCAATACCATCTCGTCCCGGAAACCCGGTACAATCATCGAAATAGAAATCCTGCGCGATGGCGAGACCCAAACCATCTCATTGGAAACGGGGCTATCACCCCAGGAGTCCCAGATGGCCGCCTCGGAAGACGTCTTTGAAAAACTCGGACTGAAGGCGGAGGATGTGACCGAAGAGATTGCGCAGCAACTCGGATATAGGCAGGATGATGGAGCCGTCATTACGGCTGTCGATCCAACCGGTGCTGCCGCACGTACCGGGCTTCGCCCAGGTGTCCTGGTTACCGGCGTTAACAATCAGCGTGTGCGCAATGCAGCCGATTTTGTCGAAGCTGCCGCTAGTGCCATCCATCAGGAACGCATCGTATTGCGGGTTCGTACCGGACGTTTCCACCAGTACGTGGCCATTCCGCTGGAACCCTGAGATGATGTGGTTTGGCCCTGTGCGCAACAGTGCGTAAGGCGAATGTGTCCTTATCTCTGTTGCCCCGGCCTTGTCGAGAGCCGGGGCGGTGGGCTTGCGTTTTCGCGCTCATGAAATTCTCATGATTTTTATCTGGTATTCCCGCTGGAATCTGCCATAGTCCCTCCAGGTCAGCATTGTGACCAGACCGGGCCGGAGCATTGAGTGTCATCGTGCAGGATTTCGGTTGAGAGGTGATGACACACAGTAGAGCAGAGAGGATATCAAATGGATATCTATGTCGGAAACCTGTCGTATCAGACAGACGATCAGCAACTCCGGGAACTTTTCGAGCAGTATGGCAACGTGACCTCGTCACGCGTCATCTCGGATCGGTTCTCCGGACAATCCAAAGGATTCGGCTTTGTGGAAATGCCGGATAACGCCGAAGCAAATGCTGCTATCGCGGCGTTGAATGAACAAGAATTCATGGGACGCAACTTGCGCGTCAATGAATCGCAGCCCAAGCCCCGTCGTGATGGTGGTGGTTTCGGAGGCGGTGGCGGTCGCAGCTTCGGCGGCGGTGGCCAGGATCGTCGCTGGTAACGCCAGTCCGAACGAGACACAAAAAAAGGCAGCCGATCCGGCTGCCTTTTTTTGTGCTTTCTACGCCAGCAATTGATTGATGGCTGCTGCTGCCCGCCGCCCTTCACCCATGGCAAGGATCACGGTTGCAGCCCCTAGCACGATGTCCCCACCGGCAAAGACCCGATCCAAGGATGTCTTTCCCGTCTCATCCACGACCAGCGTGCCCCACCGACTTGTCTCGAGCCCCGGTGTTGTCTGCCGAATCAGCGGATTCGAGTCGTTCCCGATCGCAACGATGACGGTATCAACATCCATCTCGAACTCGCTACCTTCGATTGCCACTGGGCGGCGGCGGCCGGAATCATCCGGCTCACCTAACTCGTAATGCAACAGTTCCATGCCACTGACCCAGCCACGCTCATCCGACAGTATCCGCGTCGGATTCTGCAAGAGATGAAACTGAATCCCCTCTTCCTTGGCATGCGCCACTTCCTCGACCCGGGCCGGCATCTCTGCTTCGGTTCGCCGATAGACCAGATGCACCTCATCCGCCCCTAAGCGCAGCGCACAACGCGCTGCATCCATCGCAACATTCCCGCCTCCCAGTACGGCCACTTTCCGCGACGGGAAAATCGGCGTTGCCGCGCGATCATCGTATCCTTTCATCAAATTCGCTCGTGTCAGGTATTCATTCGCCGAAAAGACCCCAACCAGATTCTCTCCCTCAATATTCATGAATTTCGGCAGACCTGCACCAGTCCCCACAAAAAGCGCATCGTACCCGTCCTTCTCCAGTAGATCGGTCAGCCGACGCGTACGACCGATCACGAAATCGGTTTTGACATCAACTCCCATCGCGCGTAACTCGTCGATCTCGCGATCTACAATATGCTTTGGCAGCCGAAATTCGGGAATGCCATACAGCAGCACGCCCCCCGGACGATGAAAGGCCTCAAACACGGTCACCTCATGTCCTTCACGGCGCACGTCCGCCGCAACAGTCACACTCGCCGGTCCACTGCCGATAATGCCGACCTTCTTTCCCGTCGGCGCCTTGACCGCCGGCGTCTTGAGCAAGCCGTTCTCGCGCTCCCAATCGGCCACAAACCGCTCCAGCCGACCTACCGCCACGGCCTTGTCAACGGATTTGAGTGCCTTACCCACCGTGCAGGGTGCCTGGCACTGCGTCTCCTGCGGACAGACCCGCCCGCAGACTGCCGGCAGCAGACTGCTCTCACGAATGATACCAATCGCCGAAGCAAAGTCGCCATCGGCGATCTTCTGGACAAAGGCCGGAATATCGATCCCGACCGGACAGCCGGCGACACAGGGCTTGGTCGGACACTGGAGACAGCGTTCCGCCTCCAGGCGCGCCTGTTCCTCGGAGTACCCCAACGCAACCTCACTCATATTGGAACGGCGCGCGGTCGGATCCTGTGCCGGCATCTCCTGTGCGGGAATTGCCATGCGCTGCTTGGCCTTCAACGGCTTTTCCAGTTCGCGCAGGCACTCCGCAGCTTTCTGCGTCAACTCCTCTGGTGTGGCATGTGTCATGTCTGCTCCTCAATTACGTCTTCCAAATGACAGCGGTGATGATCCTCGTCCTCTCGCGACTTGAAGGCATTGAGGCGGTTCATCATGTTATCGAAATCTACCAGATGACCATCAAACTCCGGCCCGTCGACGCAGACGAACTTCGTCTCGCCACCCACCGTCACACGGCAGCCGCCACACATTCCCGTCCCATCAACCATGATCGTGTTGAGTGACACCATGGTATGCACCCCGTACGGGCGCGTGGTTTCGGCGCAGAACTTCATCATGATCGGCGGGCCGATCGCCACGGCCAGATCCGGTTTTGGCGTGGCCTCGCATAGCTCCTTAAGCGGTGCCGTGACCAGCGCCTTGCGCCCGTACGAACCGTCATCGGTACAAATGATCAGCTCATCGGCGATCGTCTGCATCTCATCTTCCAGAATCAGCAACGCACGGTTGCGTGCACCCATGATGATAATCACCTCATTGCCCGCCGCCTTCATCGCCTTGGCGATCGGGTGCATCGGCGCAACCCCGATGCCGCCTCCGACGCAGACCACGCGACCGAAGTTCTCGATGTGCGTCGGGGTCCCCAGTGGCCCCAGTACATGGGCCACGCTTTCGCCGACCGCCTTGTCTGCCAATAGGTGCGTCGTTCGACCGACCGCCTGGAAAATGATCGTGATCGTGCCCTCCTCGGCATCCGCATCTGCAATCGTTAAAGGAATACGCTCACCAAAATGACTGTCAATCTGCACAATCACGAATTGACCGGCCTTACGTTCGCGTGCGATCAGCGGAGCCTCGATACGCATCTGGTATACTTCCGCTGCCAACATGTGTTTTTCTACTATCTTGTACATAAGGCCACCATCCTACCGTCTTGCTCAACAGTAGCAAGCATAGATATCCCGCAGGGTATCTTTTAGCGGGATACGGGGCCGCCAGCCAACCGCAGATGCAATCTTCTCAATCGAAAGCAACGGTGGTTCATCCGTCGGTCGATAGCGATCCGGATCCACAACGCGTTCAGGCGCAAAACCCGCTACCTCACAGAGCACATCCAGCAAGGTACCCACCGGTATGGCGGTGCCGGATGCCACATTGTAGGCTTCCCCCGGGGTGCCGGATTCGAGCAGCAGACGATACGCTCGGACCACATCCCGCACATCGGCAAAATCCCGTTTGGAAGCCAGGTTCCCGACATGGATCGGACCGTCAGACTGTTGTTGCTGCAATTGCGCTAGCTGTTCCGCAAAGGCAGAAACCACAAACCGGCTACTCTGGCCCGGCCCCATATGGTTTTGCGGTCGAACCGTCAAAACCGACATCCCGAATTCTTTTGCATACAGGCGGGCCGAAACGTCTGCTGCTGCCTTCGACACCCCGTACAGGTTCGATGGCGTGAGCGGTGCATCTTCGCGCACACAGGGCCGGGGATCGCGCCCATATACTTCCGAAGATGTCACGCACAACACACGTGCGGCCGGATTCTCCGCGCGAAATGCCATCAGAACCGAAAGCGTACCTTCCACGTTAACGCGCATCACATCGCGCGGCTGCTCCCACGCCTGCGGAACAAATGCCATCCCGGCAAGATGCAGGCAGGCATCCGCTGAACTGGACCGAATGCAGGCACGCAACGCATCGATGTCCAGTAAATCCCCGCAAAATGCGCCGGCTGCTTCAGGCTGATGGCTTTCGACCTGATCAAAACAGTAGGCGGCATGGCCCTGGCCCGAAAGTTCGTGTATGGCATGGCGCCCTGCAAAGCCAGCCCCGCCTGTGACCAATACCCGCATCAGATTAACTCGATGTTTTCTGCTGCCAACGAGCCATATCAGCGTCGACCATCATGGCAACTAATGCATCGAAGTCCACCTCGGGCTCCCACCCCAGACGTGTACGTGCCTTGGTCGAATCACCCATCAACTGGTCGACCTCCGCTGGCCGCATAAAACGCGGATCCTGTTTGACATAATCCTGCCAATTCAGCCCCACATGCGAAAACGCCACATCCAGGAACTGGCGTACCGAATGCGTATGGCCCATCGATATCACATAGTCATCCGGCGTATCCTGCTGGAGCATGGCCCACATGGCTCGCACATAATCCCCCGCAAAACCCCAGTCGCGCTCCGAATCGATGTTGCCCAACCGCAGCTCTTTCGACAACCCCAGCTTGATCTGCGCAACCCCATCCGTGATTTTACGCGTGACAAATTCCTTGCCCCGGCGAGGACTCTCATGGTTGAACAAAATGCCCGATACGGCAAACAAGTCGTAGCTCTCACGGTAGTTCACCGTAATGTAATGACCATACACCTTGGATACCGCATAAGGACTGCGCGGATAGAAGGGCGTCTTCTCCGTTTGTGGCACTTCCTGCACCTTGCCGTACATTTCACTGCTCGATGCCTGATAAAACTTAGCTGTCGGACAGGCAAACCGGATCGCCTCCAGTATCCGGCTGACCCCGATTGCTGTAAATTCGCCCGTCAGTACCGGCTGCGTCCAGGAGGTTGGCACAAACGACATGGCCGCCAGGTTATACACCTCGTCCGGCTGTACCGATTCCAACAGCTTGATCAATGACAGTTCATCCAGCAAATCCGCCTGCTCCAGCCGGAGCTGGTCCTTGATATGGCTGATCCGCTCAAAGGTTTCGGTGCTGGAGCGACGAACCATACCGTAGACCTCGTACCCCTTTTCTAATAACAATTCCGCTAGATAGGACCCATCCTGCCCGGTGATCCCCGTAATTAATGCCTTCTTCATCTTGCACCTTTTCTGCTCTTGGATTTCGCGGCCGTGGTCATACATGCATGCATACACATGCACCACCCTCGCCCCTTTGTATAATGCATTCCCATGCACGAACACAAGAAGGGTTATAGTATGAATCAGAGACGCTGAAAAGCGCGAACTCCAGGCTGCCACCAGTTTTTTTTGCCTTGCTACAGAATGCATACTGCACTTCTTGTAAAGCAAGCTTGTCAGACTGCACGAGATACCGTAGGTTAAACAATGAATTGTTACAAACACGGAGAGGATAAAAGCGAATGTTCCGCGTAACCGATGACATACGGATCGATGCCATCAAACCATTGATCCCCCCGGCGATCCTGATGGAGGAAATCCCCATCAATGATGTGGCTTCCGAACTCATTACCCAGACCCGGGCCGATATCGAGGCCTGCCTGGCCGGTGCCGATGACAGGCTCGTCTTGATCGTTGGCCCCTGCTCGATACACGATACGGATGCGGCCCTGGAATACGCAACCCGCCTGAAAAAGCTATCCGACCGCTTGCAGGATCGCCTTCTCATCGTCATGCGCGTCTATTTTGAAAAGCCGCGTACGCGCATTGGCTGGAAAGGCCTCATCAATGACCCTTTTCTCGATGGCACGTTCGCCATCAACAAGGGGCTGCGGATCGCACGCAGACTCCTACTGGATATTGCCGACATAGGCATGCCCTGCGGGTGCGAATACCTTGACACCATCATGCCACAGTTCCTCGCTGACCTGGTAAGCTGGGGCGCCATCGGGGCACGTACCACCGAAAGCCAGGTGCATCGCGAGCTGGCATCCGGACTGTCCTGCCCGATGGGATTCAAGAATGCAACCAATGGCAACATCCATATCGCCGTCGATGCGATTGAGGCCGCCCGACACCCCCACCACTTTCTGTCTGTCACCAAACAAGGTGTAGCTGCCATTGTCGCCACCAAGGGTAACCCCGCTTGCCACCTGATCTTGCGCGGCGGCAGCGACGGTCCGAACGACGACCCCGCATCCGTCACCTCCGCCAGTAACCTCCTGGCGCAACAAAACCTGCCCAGCCGCGTCATGATCGACTGCAGCCATGGCAACAGCCTTAAGCAGCACCAAAACCAAATCAAGGTGGCAGAACGGGTTGCAAGGCAACTCCGCCAGCATGCGGCACCCATCTTCGGGCTTATGCTCGAAAGTCATCTGGTGGCCGGCAGACAGAACCTCATCCCGGGCCAACCTGCCACCTTTGGACAAAGCATCACAGATGCCTGCCTCGGCTGGGAAGATACCGAGCAAACCCTGCTACGGCTTGCCGATATCTAGCATGGGCACTTGGGCGGCCAAAATCATGCGATGTTGAAACTTGTAGTCTCGGTCGCCAGACCGTGGATGGTTGGTCGTGCGCTTGGGGCACATCCACACAAATTAAGTATTGACGCTTGCTTCAAGGTGTGGTGAAAGGGTGCTGACAAAACGATTGGGGGGCGGGTAACCGCGAAGCAGTAAAAGGACACAATATGACACCGAGTGACAGACGCTACACGGAAACACACGAATGGGTTAAGATCGAAGATGATGTTGCCATCATCGGCATAACGGATTATGCACAGGAATCCCTTGGCGATATTACCTTTGTAGAATTGCCGGATCCCGACCAGACAATCGAGCAAGACCATGAATGTGCGGTAGTCGAATCGGTCAAGGCGGCTAGCGATATCTATAGCCCGATCTCCGGCAACATCGTCGAAGTCAATGAGGCTCTTGATGCCAATCCGGAAACCCTCAACGAAGATCCCTACGGGGAAGGCTGGTTATTCAAGATCAAGGGCTTTGACGCTGCACAGATTGACGAGCTCCTGGATGCCGCCGACTACGAGGCGATGAACGAAGAGGATGACGATGACGAATAAGGCAAAGTTCCTGCTTTCGGTTCTTTGTCTGCTGGCCGCGTGTCATCTTTCGGCACAAGCAGCGGCTGGGACACGCTATTCAGCTGGCCTCCGGTACCACACCCAGGACAAGGAATTCGAAACCTATCCTTTCCAGGATGGCGATCTGTCCTATCTGATTGGGATGGAATTTCATGAAGGCATCGGCTACTGGCAGCTCCTTCTCGGTTATACCCCATCCCTCGATGCGCCCGAAGATCCTGAGGCACCAGAGGTCAAATCGGTCATCACCCCGCAGTTGAACCTCATTCTGCAGGATCGTGGCTGGCTCGCCGGTTCCGGTATCCTCGCCAGTTACGTCGAGGATGACCTCGATAAGGATTGGACCGATATCTACTGGCAAACCATGATCGGATACCAGTTCTCCTTTGGCCTCTTCGATGCCGAATTGCTCGCCGTCTATCCCTTCGAGGAATGGTCCGTCTTTACCGAATTCGATTTCGATAACCTCGAATGGAATTTCTTACTCAAAACCCGCTTCTAGTACTTTTTTATATCCTGATACCGCACAGCATGCTTGACAATGCGCATAATGCCGGATAGGATTCCCACCATGATAACGCAACGGAACCATCTCAATCGCAACATGCTGGCAGGCCTACTACGACTGCGAGGCCCGGCCGGCGTGTGCGCAGGGTAGTTCCAATGCCGCAACTTCCTTCGCCGTTTCGCACGCCTGCCGGGGCTTTTTCCGCGGCAGGCGTTTTTTTCTGCACATTGCAGCGGAAAACCTGTACGTTCCGCAGATAGCTACATCATAGGGAGAGAAATACCATGAGCACTGACAACCAGAAAATATATATATTTGACACCACGTTGCGCGATGGCGAGCAATCGCCCGGAGCCAGTTTGAACCACCGCGAAAAGCTCGATGTGGCCCGCCAATTGGCCTTGCTCAATGTCGATATCATTGAGGCCGGTTTCCCCATCGCCTCCCCCGATGACTTTGCCGCCGTCAAAGCCATTGCGGAGCAAATCAAGGGACCAACCATTGCCGGGCTCGCGCGCTGCATCGAGAAGGACATTACCCGCTGTGCTGAGGCTGTCGCCCCTGCCGACAAATCGCGGATTCATGTCTTTCTGGCTACGTCCAAGATTCATCGCGAGTTCAAGCTCAAAAAGGCGCAGTCGGAAATCCTGAAACAGGCGGTTGAATCGATCCAACTCGCCAAGCGCTTCATCCGCGACGTGGAATTCAGCCCGGAGGATGCCTCCCGGACCGAACCGGATTTTCTGGCGCAAATGGTCGAGGCGGCGATTGACGCCGGTGCGACCACGGTAAATATCCCCGATACGGTCGGGTATTCAGTCCCCAGCGAATTTGGTGATGTCATCAAACGGCTGTACGACACCGTCCCCAACATCGGGAACGCCGTCATCCATGTGCATTGCCATAACGATCTGGGCTTAGCCGTGGCCAACTCCCTGGCTGCTGTCGAAGCCGGTGCACGCGGTATTGAATGCACGATTAATGGTCTCGGGGAACGAGCTGGCAATGCCGCGCTGGAGGAAATTGTCATGGCCATCAAAACCCGCAAGGACCATTTTGATGGATTATATACGGACATCCATACCGAACGGCTCTACAAAACCAGCCGGCTTGTCAGCCAGTTGACGGGGATGAATATCCAGCGCAACAAAGCCATCGTGGGCGCAAACGCCTTTGCGCATGAATCCGGCATCCACCAGGACGGCATGCTCAAGGAACGCAGCACCTATGAGATCATGTCCCCGCAGGATGTCGGCATAGAAGAGACCGATCTGGTACTGGGCAAGCACTCGGGCCGGCATGCCTTCAGCCATCGTATGCTGCAGCTCGGCTTGGTCCTCAATCCTGAGGAATTGGAGGCTGCGTACGAGCGCTTCATTGCTCTGGCCGACAAGAAGAAACAGGTCTATGATGATGACCTGCTCATGATTGCCCACCAGGAGATGGCAGACACGGATGCAGCCTATGTGCTGGATCACCTCCAGGTGTCGACCGGGACAACGGCCGTACCAACAGCTACCGTCCAGATCCGGCGTGGTGAAGACGTATTCCTCGACGCCGCTTGTGGCGACGGTCCGGTCGATGCTGCCCTGAAAACGATCGACCGGATCACCGGGATTCATGGAAAGCTGGTGGATTTCTCGCTGCAAGCCATTACAATTGGCAAGGACGCCATGGGCGAAGTCAGCGTACGGGTCTCATTTGAGGATGGCCCCATCCTTTCCGCAAAATCCGCCTGTACGGATATTGTCGAGGCGGGGGCGCGGGCCTATCTCTCCTGCGTCAACCGGATGGTATCCCTGCAACAGTTGCAGGGGCAGCAGGATACCTCCCGCCCCACCGAGCAAACCCCCTGAAGAACCCAAAGGACATTCATGCAGGACATCAGTTCCCACACGACGCTGTTTGCTGTGTTCGGTCATCCGATCGGACACAGCCTCTCCCCCGTCATGCACAACCGGTCTATCCGGGCGCTCGGTATGGATGCCCTGTACCTCGCGTTCGATGTGCCGCCAGATGAGCTCATGGATACCCTCCGCCGCCTGGGGAAGCTCGGCTTCCGTGGCGTCAACCTAACCGTTCCGCTTAAGGAAGTTGCCTATCAAGGCGTAGATGTGCGGGCAGTATCTGCGCAGCAAACCAGATCTGTCAACACAATCGAATTTCTACCGGATGGATCCCTGAAGGGACATAGCACCGACGGGGATGGTTTCCTGCTTGCACTCCAGGAAGCCTTCGATGGTACCGTCGCCGGGCGCAACATCTTTATCCTCGGCTGCGGGGGGGCAGGCCGAGCTGTTGCCATCACCTGTGCCATCCAGCAGGCTGCCAGCATCACGCTGGCTGACATCGATACCCAACGCGTCGAAGCCCTGCAAACGGAACTACAGCACTTGCGGCCCGATCTTGCCGTTGCGTCGGCAGGGCCAACGGTGGCAGACTGGGTTCAGGCGGCACCTGCCGCAGATTTGATCGTACAAGCCAGCCCGATCGGCATGAAACCCGACGATCCCAGTCCCCTGCCCGCTGCGGCGTTCCGGCCCGGGCAGTTGGTCTTCGATCTGATCTATATGTATCCCGAAACCGCCGTTATGCGTGCAGCGGCCACCGCAGGAGCCCGTACCAGCAATGGACTCGGTATGCTACTGCACCAGGGGGCCAAATCCTTTACGATATGGACCGGTCAGCCGGCCGATACAGAAGCCATGCGGGCGGCCCTGGAACAAGCAGTCTATCCCCAACTGCAGGCCCAGGAGTCGCAACCATGATCGCTCCGTCGCTCTGGTATCCCCTCCTGACCACGCTCTCCTTCTGCTGGGGTGCTTGCATCGGCAGCTTCCTGAATGTCTGTATCCATCGGATTCCCTTGGAGCAGTCCACGATCCACCCCGGCTCGCATTGCCCGCACTGCGAAGCACCAATCTGCTGGTACCAGAACATACCGCTGTTTGCCTGGCTGGCCCTGCGCGGACGTTGCGCCCGCTGCGGCGGCCCTATTTCCCCGCGCTACCCGGCCGTCGAGCTGCTCACCGCAATCCTTTTCCTGCTCGCATGGCTTAAGTTTGATGTCACGCTGGGCTCCCGTTTGCTGGGCCTTGCCCCCGTGACAAACCTAACCCTTGTCCCCGTCTTCTGGCTCGTGATTATGGGTCTCGTGCTCGGCACCTTTATCGACTTCGCCCACATGATCCTGCCTGACCGCGTCACCATCGGCGGCATGATCGCCGGCATGCTCCTAAGCATACTCGTACCCCAACTGCATGGCGCATCAGACTGGCTCTCCGGGCTGATCCAATCGGCTATCGGCTTGGCGGTTGGCTTCGGTAGCCTCTGGACCGTAGCTGTCGTCGGCGAGTTCATCTTCAAGAAAGAAGCCATGGGCTTTGGCGATGTCAAACTGATGGGGGCCATTGGCGCATTCTTTGGCTGGGAAGCAGTCCTCTTCACGGTCATGCTGGCCTCCCTGGCAGGCACTGTCGTCGGACTCATTCTCATTGCCGCCAAGTGCAAGGACATGCAAAGCCGCATCCCTTTTGGCCCCTACCTTTCACTCGGCGCCTTGCTGTGGATGTACTGGGGCCCCGTCTGGTGGGATGCCTACATCCAATTCCTCACCCCCTGACCCGACTATGCATCTTCTTCTTGCGCTTCAGCATCAACCGAGAACGTGACCCGCCGCGCATCAAAGTCCACTTCCGTCACAAACACCTGCAAGCGATCCCCGATCTTGTAGCGATCCTTCCGGTTGATCAGCTCTCCCCGGCCACGGTGGTAGCGCAGGAATTCAGAAGACAGCTCGGATATATGCACCAGCCCCTGCACCTGCAGATCGACCAACTCCACAAAGGCACCATAATTGGTGACATTCACAATCACCGCCTCGTACCCCTGCTTTGATCCGGCTCGCAGCTCCCGGTCCAGATACCGGTACTTCATGATTTCCGTCAGATCGCGCTCGGCCTGGTTTGCCACATCCTCGCAATCCGACGCATGTCGCGCAATCTCCGCCAAACGGGCCTTGGTATACGACTGCCCGCCGTGGGCCGAAAGAAAATGCCCAATCAGTCGATGCGCGACCAGATCGGGATACCGCCGGATGGGCGAGGTGAAATGCGCATAGAAAGCCTTGGCCAAGCCGTAATGCCCACTATCCGAGGCAGAGTACACCGCACGATTCATACTCTTGAGCACCGAAAGATACACATGATGCGCCAAAGGATCATCCTTCACGCTTCGTAAAAACGCAGACATATTCGCACGCTGGCGTAAATCGCCCGGCGTGTACCCCATGTCCAGCAACTGCGTCGTCAGTTCCTCGATTTTTTCTTCCTTGGGGTCCTCGTGATATCGCGCAATCGCCGGAATGTTCCGGGCGGCTAGCTCTGCCGCAACCGCTTCATTGGCAGCGACCATGCATTCTTCCACAAGCTGGTGCGAGATATCATTGCTCACCTTGCGAATGCCCGTCATAACGCCCGTTCCGTCGGTGGTGATTTCCACTTCCGGCATCTCAAGATCCAGCGCATGCTGCGCGTAGCGCCGCTTTCGCAACATCTGGGCGATTGCATGCAACCCTTTCAGCAATTCTTCTACGGCTGGCGTAACAGCCGGCAGGTCCACCGTCTCACCTTGCAGGATGGCAAAGGCCTCCTCGTAGCAGAGCCGTGCAGCCGAACGAATGATGGTCTTGGCGAACCAGCGCTCTGTAACCTTGCCCTTGGCGTTAATGCGCAGCATCACCGAAAAGGCCAGTCGATCTTTACCGGGATTCAAGCTGCAAATGCCATTGGATAGCTGCTCCGGCAGCATGGGGAGTACCCGATCCGGCAAATACACACTCGTACCCCGTGTATATGCCTCCCGGTCCAGCGCCGAACCATGCTCCACAAAATGGCTGACATCTGCAATGTGCACCCCCAGCACCTTACTATCCCCTTCGTCGTGCAACGAAAGGGCATCATCAAAATCGCGCGAACGCTCTGGATCGATCGTGATGATCAGATCATCCCGCAAATCCACCCGTTTGCCCGGCATATCCATGCGTGCCGGTGCCTCTTCCGCTTCCCGTAGCACCTCTTCCGGGAAGGCGTCCCGCAGATCATACTGCCGTATGATGGAAAGCGTATCCACCGATGGATCCTCAGCCGGACCCAGCACCTCGGTAATCTCCCCCTCCGGACTGACATGCTTGTTCTCCCAATGCACAAACTGCATCAGCACCCGGTCTCCGATGGAAGCACCCTTCGGATCAGCCACAAAAAAACTACGTCCATACACCGGCGCCAACGGCACCACATGCAGAAAGCGTCCAGCCGCACGCAGTGTACCGACAATTTCATGCCGCCCACGCTCCACCACCCGGATCACTTTCCCGGCGGGGCCCTGCGTGCGCGTGTCCGGCTCCGGAAACAATCGCACCACGACGGTGTCATTCGGTAACGCCGTTCCCATATCACGGGAAGCAACAAAGACCGAGGGGGCATCCTCCTGCTTGTCAGGGGCATCCACAAATCCGTTGCCGCTGCGCACAACCGTCAGTTTCCCCGTCACCAAATCGGCAACCTTGCCCTGCGCGTAACGCCCCTTGCGAATTTTGACAATGCGCCCCTCCCGCACCAAGGCATCCAGCAACGCGTGCAGTTTGCCACGCTGCTTACCGTGCAATTGCAGCGCCTTGGCAATGTCTCCGGCCGATAAGGGTCTATGCTGCTGCTTCTCGATCAGACGGAGTACCCGCCCTACTAATCCTTCATTCTTTTTCATACTTCCATCCTTCGCAAATGGTTTCCATATTCTCATATTGCCACGCAAACGGAAAGCCTACGCACTGTTCCGGTTTTACTGCATGTATCCTGCAGGTATTCTGCTCCGTCAGGAACGCACAAGCTCCATTCTCCTGCTCCTGTAAGCTTAACGACTGCCTGTCTGCCGTTAACCGGGTGTGTGCCGCAATCCACGCTCCCTCATCCATCTCCATATACGCCGCAATGCGCGCCACATCGGTTTCGGTCAACCGTACATACCCCGGAATCCGGCAACAATGCCCGCAGCCTGTACAGGCAAATTTCCTTGTGTCGCTGCCTGTCATGGTGCCTCTTGATCGGTTGTCGCGGCAATCAAATGTTTCACCATCCCTGCGTCCGCCGGCATCTCCCGGCAACGTGTCGGCCCACCGGCAAGCTGATCCAGGATAGGATGCCGCGCAATATCCTCACCCAAGGCTTCCCGGATGGCATCCGGGAATTTGGCCGGGTGTGCCGTAGCCAGACAAATCATGGGTTCTGCCGGAGTATGCCAGATTCGACTGGCATGGACCCCGACCGCCGTATGAGGATCCAGTAAATATCCATGACGCCGGTATACCGCCCGAATCGTATCTAATGTATCCTGCCGGTGAGCTGTGCCTGCTACGATGACAGCCGCTTCATCCGCCGGATGTGTACAGCCCGGCTCAATACGACCATGCGCCTTGAACGCCGCCATCCACGCAGCTACCTGTGCCCCATCCGCCTCCGCACAGTAGTACAGATAGCGCTCGAAATTGCTAGCCACCTGAATATCCATCGACGGGCTGATGGTCGGGAGCACGCCCCGCGTCTCATACACCCCGCTCGTAAAAAAACGCGCCAGGATATCATTCTCATTCGTTGCCAGCACCAGCTTGCTGATCGGGAACCCCATGCGGACAGCCAGATACCCGGCAAAGATATCGCCGAAATTTCCGGTCGGAACACTGAAACGTACCCGCTCCACACCCTGCTCCGCAGTAACCCGCAGCGAAGCATAGGCATAGTAGGTGATTTGCGCCAGAACACGAGCCCAATTGATTGAATTAACTGCCCCTAGGCAGTACTGATCCCGAAAGGGTAAATCCGCAAAGAGCTGTTTCACAATCGCCTGGCAATCATCAAACGTACCCTCCACCGCCAGGTTATGTACATTACGATCCCGTACCGCTGTCATTTGCCGCTCCTGCATCGGACTCGTACGCCCCTTCGGATGCAGTACAAATATTTGGATGCCCGGTTTCCCCCTTACGCCATAAATCGCGGCACTCCCGGTATCACCGCTCGTTGCCGCCAGGATATTGAGCGTCTCATCGCGCTGCGCCAGCAGATGCGCAAACACATTCCCCAGGAATTGGAGTGCAATATCCTTGAAAGCAAGGGTTGGACCATGAAACAGCTCCAACACGGACACGTCCCCCACCCGCACAATGGGCGTGACATCAGGCGACCGGAAACCGGCATAGCTCACACGAACCAAGCGCGCCAGATCCTCATCCGTCAGATCCACATAGGGACGCATAATTTCATAGGCCAGATCCTGGAAGGACAGTCCTTGCAATGCGGAAAGACGATCTGCAAACGACGGAATCGATGCCGGCAGCAGGAGCCCGCCATCACGGGCCAGCCCCGCCATCACCGCATCCGAAAACCGCAGCGGTTCTCCTCCGCCACCTCTGGTACTGATATATTGCATGTGGTCACTCTACCCTCGATCCCCCTGTGCCCGCAAGCCCATACCCAGCGTTCTGACCAGATCCTGGAACTACCAGCAACGCCCGAAATCGCCCCGGCGTCAGCGAGATTTCCTCTCGCATCACACGCGTAAAATGACTCTGGTCCGTAAAGCCACAACGATCAGCAATGGCGCTGATCTCCATATCGGTTGTCGCCAACAATCGTTTGGCTTCTGCAATACGTACTTCCTTGCGTAATTGCCGATACGTCTTCCCCGTTTCCCGGGGAAGATGCCGTGCCAGCGTCGATACACTAGCCCCCACCGCATATGCAGCCTCCCTGATGGTGGCTGACTCCTGGACATGTGCCTGCAGCCACGCCAGCACGCGATCGGACAAGGAAGCGTACTCCCGCGCCGGTGCATCTTGATTAGCTCGCCCAAAGCACGTCAGCACCAGATCAGCAACCTCCGAGCAGATTGATTCAACATCGGTATGCTTTTCGATTCCGCTCATCGTGACCAACTCCCTGCGCATGGCGGCCGTCCAGTCCATCCCTTCCAGTACCTGCTGGCTGGTTATCATTGCCACCAGTACACGTACATGCGCACGCAGCCGTGTCAGATTCCACTGACTCATCATCAGGAGCCGGGCCAGGTAATCTGACATTCCCTGCAAGATGGCATCCCGCTCCCCTGCTCGTAACACATCAAACAGCCGATGCGTATCCCGCATGAAATCCGGCGGTTCGGCTGCCGGTTCCCGGATGCTGGCAAAGGAATCTGCAATGCGCCGCTGTGCCTCGTACCGCTCATGGGCCTTACGAAAGGACGCTGGCGAATTGACGCCGCAACTAAACGTTGTTTCGAGCAGCAATTCCCCCAATCCGCGCAGGGCACCGGGACTGATCGGTTGCAGGCTGGGGATCCGTGCCAGGAACGGAGCGGCATGCAGCCCTGGCAGTTGACGCAGCCGCTCCCGGATGTGTTCCCGTACCTCTTCTGCCTCCTCTTCGGCAAAAAAACCACCACAAGAAATCCCACCTAAGTACGTTCCACGGGGCTTCACGGCAACCGATAAGGTCAGCAGACCTGCCCAGCAGCGCTGATAGGCAGGTTCTCCGGAAGATAATGTCTGTATGGCGCCACCGTGACAGGCATAGCGACAATACATCCGCGTAGTGGCATGATCCAAGGCATACCGGCAAAAGGCACAGACCCGCGCATTCGCCTGCAACACGGCATCCTCTCTGGCATGGTACACCGCACCCTGCCCTGACACGCGTCCAATGATCTTTAACACGTCTTCAATTTGTTCTTTCCAAGCCAATGTATTCATTAAGACACTTTCATACCATACCTTGACACGTTTATACAATACTTTGCCTCGCAAAACCATTTATAGTGCAACCTGACATACCTGGTCTGGCCTTTCAGCCAACAGGAAAAACTGGCTCACAAACGAAGTACGATTACAACCAGAGGGCTCTCACCATGCGGGAACACATTGCTAACAAAATTTTCCACATCGAGGTTCTAACCCCCAAACAAAACAGCACCAAACTCGAAGTGGATCTCGAGAAATTTGCCGAAAAATACACCAAAGTCCTGGATGCCGGCTACGTGGCTTGCATTACGGACAACCCGATGGGGCACTTAAGCTTCCAAACCACCGAAGTTCTTCCCGAACTTGGCCTGCCGGTAAAACCCGAACAGCTCGTCATTCACCTGAACACCTTTCATACCCGCGAACATCTCGACGAAATCCTCACCACCGCCGCCGACCTCGGTGTCAAATACCTGCTGACCATTTCCGGCGACGGTAGCGAGCGCCTCCCCAAGCTCACCCCAGAATGCATTGGGCTGGACTGTAATACCGTCACGTCCATCGAACTCCTACAGTTCATCCACCGCGAATACCCTAACACCTTTAGTTGCGGCGTTGCCTTTAATCCCTACGAACCTCCTGAGCATGAATTCGGTCGTCTCAAACAAAAAATCGCGGCCGGAGCCGAGTACATCATTACGCAGCCCGTCATCGGCGATGATCCCATCGTACATCAACTCAAGGACTACGGCTTGCCCGTTATTATCGATGCCTGGATGTCGAAAAAGCTCCATCTCCTCGCGGAGTGCGTCGGCTATGAAATACCTGAGGATACCCCCTACGATCCCATCGAGAATCTCAAGATGCTGCAGCGTACCTACCCCGAATACGGTCTCTATCTCGCCCTGCTCGGCTTCAAAACCCAGTACCCACAACTCAAAGACATCTGGGTCTGATCAAAAACGACAAGGAGGAAAGCATGCATCTGGATCCCACCAAAATGAAAGACTGGGAAATTGCCGAACTGGCCGAAACACAAATGAAGCCCGTTGCGCAGCTTGCCGCGGAAGCCGGGCTGCAACCCGACGAAATCATTCCGATGGGACGTCAGCTTGCAAAGGTTGACTTCATGAAAGTCCTGGACCGACTGCCCGAGGCGCCACGCGGCAAATACATTGATGTAACCGCGATTACCCCAACCCCGCTGGGGGAAGGCAAAACCACCACAACGATGGGGCTCGTGGAGGGACTTGGCGCACTCGGAAAAAGCGTCATGGGTGCCATCCGGCAACCCAGTGGCGGCCCCACCTTCAATGTGAAGGGGTCGGCCGCTGGTGGCGGACTGGCGCAATGCATTCCTCTAGCCCCCTTCTCGCTGGGCCTTACAGGCGATATCAATGCCATCATGAATGCCCACAACCTCGGCATGGTGGCGCTGACAGCACGCATGCAGCACGAAAACAATTACGACGATGCACGACTCGCCAAGAGTAATCTCACCCGGATCGATATCGACCCCCAGCGCGTTACGTTCAAATGGATCATTGATTTCTGCGCCCAGGCCCTCCGTAACATCACCATCGGCAAAGGTGGCCACATGGATGGACTCGAAATGGATTCGGGCTTCACCATTGCCGTTGCCAGCGAGCTGATGGCCATCCTCGCTGTCACAACAAACCTGACAGACATGCGTACGCGGATCGGAAAAATCGTTGTGGCCTACTCCCGCAGCGGTAAGCCGGTCACAACCGCGGACCTCGAAGTCGACGGTGCCATGACCGCCTGGATGGTTGATGCCTTGAACCCGACCTTGGTACAAACCGTCGAAGGACAGCCTGTCCTCGTGCATGCGGGACCCTTTGCCAACATTGCCATCGGTCAGAGCTCCATCATCGCCGACCGCATCGGTACCCGGCTCGCGGAGTACCATGTCACCGAAAGCGGCTTTGGTGCCGATATTGGCTTCGAGAAATTCTGGAACCTGAAATGTCGTTTCTCAGGACTCCGCCCGGATGCGGTTGTTCTCGTAGCAACCGTACGTGCCCTGAAAATGCATGGAGGCGGACCCAGGGTAAAACCGGGCGCAGCACTGGACACAGCCTATCAGCAGGAAAATGTAGATCTCGTGCGCAAAGGGTGCGAGAACCTGATTGCACACATCGAAACGGTGCGCAAAGCAGGCATTCGCCCGGTCGTCTGCATCAACAGCTTCTACACCGATTTCCCGACGGAGGTCGAAGTCATCCGGCAGGCAGCCGAGGAACATGGTGCGTATTGTGCCGTCTCGGAACATTGGCGCAAGGGGGGTGCCGGCGCCGAGGATCTGGCAAAAACCGTTATCAAGGCCTGCGAGGAACCTTCTGATTTCCGCTTTCTCTATGAACTCGATATGCCCCAACGGCAACGCATCGAGCTGATTGCCACCGAGGTATATGGGGCCGATGGCGTTTCCTACTCCGAGGCGGCAACACGCAAACTCGACGACATTGAACGCGACCCCGAAGCGGCCAATATGGGCACATGCATGGTCAAAACGCACCTGAGCCTATCTCATGTCCCCGATCAAAAGGGACGCCCAACAGGCTGGACCCTCCCGGTCGAGGATGTGCTCGTCTATAAAGGGGCCGGCTTCGTCGTCCCCGTGTCCGGCACCATTAAACTTATGCCCGGCACCGCCTCCAACCCGGCCTACCGCGGCATCGATGTCGACGTCGACACGGGCAAGGTGACCGGGTTGTTCTAAGGGGCGAAAGACCGCAGACTACAGACCCACAGGCTGTAGACTTTCTTTGTCGACAACTTCATTAATCTTGCGCCGTGCGAGATAAACCTTGCACCCATGTAACAAGGGAATTATAGTAGTGGGAAATGGGGGAATTTACATGGGGCGATCATCTACAACCTACGTTTCCAAATGGCAATCTGGAAAGACACAAGTCTTGCGAGTACCCACAGCTCTAGCTGACGAAGTGCTTTCGTACGCACGTCATCTCGATGCCAAACACTGCAAATCAATTCGCGAGAGTGGGGCGACCTTCTCCTTGGAGATGCAGCAAACAAGTAAGCCCCTTGATACAAAGAAGCCGGTAAACGTATCAAGCGTGCCGCAGAGAAGTCCATTCCGCTACCCCGGAGGAAAAACATGGCTCATTCCGTTCTTACGCGCTTGGCTAGATGATATGAACCATAAACCGGAACTGTTTATCGAGCCCTTTGCTGGGGGTGGAATTGCAAGTCTAACCGTTGCGTTTGAACATCTTGCTGGACATGTCATAATGGCAGAAACAGACGAGGGCGTGTCAGCGGTTTGGAAAACGATCCTCAACGGTCAAGGCGAGTGGCTTGCAGCACAGATCCTTGAATTCGAACTTAACATCAATAATGTTAAGGCAGCGCTCGACGAAGAAACAAACGGTTCAACGCTTTCTTTGCGTCGGCGCGCATTTCTTACCATCCTAAGAAATCGCGTCCAGCGTGGCGGCATAATGGCCGCCGGAGCCGGACTTGTAAAGAATGGGGAAAACAATAAGGGAATCAGCTCTCGTTGGTATCCTGAAACGCTGGCACGAAGAATCCGCGAAATCAGCATGAATCTACATCGGTTGAGTTTTTATCCAAATGATGGATTCGAATTAATTGACGATTATACATCAGATGAACGGGCGGCCTTTTATATAGATCCTCCTTACACTAAAGCCGCCAAACGACTGTATCGCCACTGGCAGATTGATCATCGGCAACTTTTTGAGAAGATGGCGGCCATTTCCGGAAACTTTCTAATGAGTTATGACAATGAACAGGAAGTTCGGGATCTGGCAAGTGAATTTGGTTTCGATAGTAAACCAATCAGAATGAAAAACACGCACAACGCAGAAATGACAGAACTTCTAATTGGCCGCGATCTGGGGTGGCTTGAGCGAAATGAAGCTAAGCATCTTGCAACTTCGCGCGCAAAGAGTCCTCGAAAGCGACGAGACTCGTTGGTTTACCTCCAGTAAGCCCTTCAACCGCACGATCAAGTGTAGTCAAATGAAGCCCGGCTGGCTGCATACAAAAACGACTTCCATCATGCTGATAGTCCATGACGAACCACGCTATGTCGCAATTTGAGACATCGTCTACTTCCTGTATCGTCCCAAGAGACTCCCAGAACGGACGGTCAACGACTACAGCCATTTTCTTCCCCCACCGTGATACTGTTGGTACTTTAATCTGCAGCTGTGGCATGAGCCGTTTAGGACCAGATGATCGAAAATCGGGGCGTCTTTTCCCTTGGGGAAATGGGATCCCCGGTCCCTTCCATTTCTTCATGACATTGAAATCCTTTGACATTGATGCCCCAGAAAAGTAAACGGACTGAATTTCAAGGGCACACCATCTAAGTTTGGTGGTATCAGGATCGACGAGAACCATGTCAATCTTGCCTACTGTTACAGCATCACTGCCACTTCCGCTTGTTGACATAAGAAACGGAAGCTCAGTCAAGACGAGTGGTGAATCAGTTCCCAGAAGGGTTTGGCCTGCCCAACTCAACGCAACACTATTATCGTAGAAACGGGAAGGACAGGTTGCAACTAGTGATCCTTCATCTGAAGAAACGACATCATTCCGCTCTTTCACAAACCGACGAAGACTACAGACTCCTCCTGCTTTATTGCACGGTTTAGAGTTACTTTTGAAGGGGCACACTTGTGACTTACACTGAACAGAAGAAAGCTTTCGAATATCTGACGCCGATAATAGAGAGAAATCAAAGCCATAGAGCTCTCCGACTCCATAACGTGCTGATGATTTCTTACTCTCTGTCTTTCTTGCTGACATGGCAAATAAATGTACCTAGATAG
>CAZRCN010000011.1:0-32957 GCA_964598575.1 uncultured Victivallales bacterium
CTGCGTTACACTTCCACTTTCCCAATCATGTAGAAATCATCTTCCGACCGATTATCCACACGACCATCCAGAATCAGCTCAATGCTGTCCAGGGTTTCACCGATACGGACGTATTGTCCCTTCCGCCCCGTAAAGGCTTCCGCAACAAACATCGGTTGCGTCAGGAAATACTGCAGCTTCCGGGCACGCTCATACAGCGTCCGGTCCGCCTTTGACAGTTCATCAATGCCGATAACTGCCACAATCCGACGCAACTCATCATATTTGGTAAAAATCCGCAAGACCTCCTGCGACAAATCAAAATGCCGTTGCCCCACAACCGCAGCATCCAGATTAGAGCACGACGATGCCAGCGGATCGATACCGGGATACAATCCCAATTGCGTGCGTTCACGCGAGAGAACCATAACCGCATCCAAGTAACTGAAAATCGCCACGACTGCGGGGTCCGTCAAATCATCGGCGGGCACATATACCGCCTCAAAGGCCGAAATCGACCCTTTGATCCGCTCATGCACGTCGCCGACTTCTGAACTCAGCGTCGGTTGGTACCCGGTTTCCGACGGTGTCCGCCCCAGCAACGTCGAAATTTCCGCCCCCGCTTGCACGAAACGGAAAACATTGTCCATGAACAACAAGACCTCGCGCCCCGTCGACTGCAGGTACTCCGCCAGGGTAATCCCTGTCTGCACCACATTAAAACGTGCGCCGGGGGGCTCATCCATTTGCCCGAACGCCATCATCACCTTATCCAGGATACCCGCTTCCCGGAACTCATGATACAGCTCGTTGCCCTCCCGGATACGCTCCCCGATACCGGCAAAGACACATGCGCCGTCATGTTCTTCCACGATATTGTGAATCAACTCCGATATCAGAACCGTTTTTCCGCAACCAGCACCACCAATGACCCCCGTCTTACTCCCTTGTACAACCGGAAACAGCAAATCCACGGCCTTGATCCCCGTCTCGACAATCTCAGGGCGTGCCCCCGAAATACGACTCACATTCATACCCGTCTGCGACAGGTCGCGATGGATCGCAGCCTTGCGCTCCGTCAATATCGGCCCTTTCCCATCCAAGGGCTCGCCCATCACATTGATAATACGCCCGAACAGCTCATCACCAATGGGAATGTGCAACGAATGTCCCACCGCTGTCGCCTTCGCGTTCCTTTGCAAATTCAGCGTTGCCGACAAGGCAACACACCGCGCCAGGTTACCCTCTAGATGCTCCGCGACCAGCATCATCAGCTCACGTCCATCATACGTCTTGGTCAACACAACATCATGCATGTCCGGCATATGCTCAATCGCGTCAAATTTCACATCCACGACCGGCCCCTGCACCGCTACCACGCGACCCATTGTCACCCGATCTTCCGCTTCCGTCTTGACAACTTCATTCATGTCAGTCTCCTGCCGCATTCCTGTTGTTCTGTCTCTTGGCTCAACCGCCCCGGCCGCAGTCAATACCACATGTGTGCATTCCTACGACACCAGATCCGCGTTGCGACTTGCCGCCGATTTTGCCCGTTTCACCTTGCGCCGTTTGGTGCTCTTGGCCGCAAAGGATTCCCGCATGCCCTTATCCACCAGCTCATGCGTTGCTTTCGTTACCCGCTGCTTTGCAATCCCATGCTGTTTTTCCACCTTCTGCAAACTACCCTCCAGGTGCATCGCTCGTGCACCGAATTCTGCTAGCTTGCCATCCTCAAACACCTCAAACAACTTAGACGTAACCCATACACCGGCAAGGTATTCCACCATGTCAGCATACGTCGACTCGACAATCACTTGGCGCGACTGCGACACAAAACGCTGCACGCCAACCTTGGCGGACGCCTGCGCTTCAGCATGCTCTTTCTCAAACAGCATGCCGCATGGCAGCAAATCCAGGACTTCAATCGATTGGGAAGAAAACGAAAGGGCTACCGGTGCCGCCACCAGGACACGCCCCATACGCTCAGCCCCAACCTCTTCCATGAGATAATTCTTAATAACAACCGCTTGTTCGTATATGGTTTCCTGCCCGATTCCTTCAAAATACCGAAAGGGCAGCCGCATATCCGATAGGGCCCCAGCCCCCTTTTCCCCAATCACCACATACGACACCTTGTCCGGCGGCACATCCGCGACAGCCTCCATGCCGGCGCGAATGACGGAGGCATTCAACCCTCCCATGAACCCCGAGTCAGACGTCAATATCACCAGTCCTACGCGATCCGTGGTCGGTTTTACAAACGGATTCACCACATCCACTAAATCCACAACCCGGAAAAATGCCTGAAAAGCATCCATAAATGCAGCAAAGCGCTGTTTCTTTTTCTCCAGCAAGTGAAACTGTGACCCCGCTACATTCTTGAGAGTATCCACCAGGCTCAGCAGTTCCTGGTTGAAATGTAACTCCTTGCGTAGTTCATTTAACTGCATGCTAGCGGTACCCCTTCAACAACAGGCGTCATCAAGATCCGTGCGCAACGGCCTTTTGTACCTCACGCACGGCTTCCTGATACCGGTTTCGTAAACTGCCATCTATCTCCAAACTCCCCATCTTCAAAATCAAGCCTGCCATAATCGATTCGTCTACGTGCTCCGCAATCTTCGCTTTTTCATGGAATTTCTCCCGCAGGACACCCACAAGCTTGTCTCGTGACGCATCCGAAAGATTTTGACTCACGGTAACCTGGGCTTCCTCCGTCTCCACCGTTATCGAGCCTGACTCGATTTCGTTCAGCGCATCTATCAATTCATCCGTAAAAACCCGGTTCAGCTCTGACGTAATCAGATCATCAAACACAAGATGGAAAATCCGTCCCCCATACTCGACCGCCTTTTCTTCCATCTCCCGCTCAATATGCGCACGAAGCTTTTCTTCGTTCGCCTTGGCTTGGTCGATGATCTTCTGGGCATCGCGCTTCGCCTCCGTCAACGCCTTTTCCTTGGCATGAACCGCTTCGCGCTTGGCATCATCCCGCAATGTCTCAATCTGGCGTTCCGCCTCGGCCTTGCGTTCGGCCAGCTCACGGTCCATCCGATCCTGTTCCCCGCGCAGATCCTCTTCGCGCTTACGCACATCTTCCTCGATCTGGCGAACGCGCGCTACCGCCTTGTTGGCAGATGCCTGCAATGCCATCCGGATCGCCACGACCAGCACCACCAAAACCACGACATGCACAATGACAATTGGTACAGCTACCTGTAGAAGTTCCTGCATCTTATATCCTCTTGCTGGTTGGACCATCCATCGGCCCTGTTCCCGTTTCTCCTGCGTGTTCGTTCTTCACGTTGCGGCATCAGCCGCGGCCAAATATCTGAAAAAGTATCAGCAGCGCAATCACCGCAATCGCCTCCGAAAAAATCAGGGCAATGATCATCGCTTGTAAAATCTTGGGTGCGGCTGACGGGTTGCGTCCAAGGGCCCGGATGCTCGCATAGCCGATACTCGCTATTACGGCCGACGGCCCGATAATCGTCACAAACAACACTAAAAATATAATCAGGCTATCCAGCATGCTTTCCCCAATTTCGCATCGATTCCTTTATCCGCGCATCTTCGCACCATTCGTTCCCGGCACCAGCCCCCATCACAATGCTGCCTCTCCCGCCTCCATCTCTTCCAGCACTTGCGAAGCTTCCTCTACCAGAATCACACATATATTCCTGTCAAACTTCACCAATCCACGGTTGATCGGGATGTTTCGCACCCCATCCACAACCACGTTCCCTTTCCGTAGCAAGCTTAAGATGGGGGCATGATAGTCCAACAACTCGAACTCTGCAAGATCCCCTGCAAGCAAAATCGATCGGGCCTCTCCTTCGTATACGGTTTTTTTCGGGCTCAACACGGTCAAACGCATTCTTTTACTCCTGTGCCGCATCCATCTCATGCTGCTCCATCGCGAACCAGTCCTTCACCACTTGCGCCAGACCATCCTCAACGTCAGGCGTAAGCGCCTCTTCCGACGCTAGGTGCCGCATGAAGGCCCCATGCGATTCGCGCGCAAATGAACCAACCATATCACAAAAGGCGCGCCGCGTCTCCTCCGGTATACGGTCCAGATAGCCTTCCCGTAATGCATAGAGCAAAACCGTCAACTCGGCACGGGAGCAACGCGAATGATGCCCTTGCTGCAACACATCGTGAATGGCCTCTCCTCGCCGCAGAACGCCTTGCGCGGCTTCCGACAACGTCGAAAGCCGACCGAGGCGTGCCACCTCAACATACGCAGCATACGCGGCGCGGACCCCGGTCGACAAGGACCGAAGCAACGGAGACTGCGCGCGCCCCCCCACAATCGAGAGCGACATCTGCGCATCCACTGCCGGCCGTATGCCTTCCGCATAGATGGCACTGCTCAGGATGATCTGCCCGTCGCACATCGAAATCAGGTTCGAGGGAATATACCCTGTCAAATCGCCTTGCTGGGTATCAGCCAAGGCCAGAAATGTCATGCTGCCCGAACCATGATTCTCATTGAAACAGCCAGCCTGTTCCATTAATTGCGTATGCAGGTAAAAGATATCCCCCGGATACGCCTCACGGCCAGGGGGACGATCCAACAGCAGCGAGACTTGCCGATAGGCCCAGGCATGTTTCGTCATATCATCAAAAACCACGAGTACATCCCGTCCTTGCTGCACAAACCAGTCCCCGATCGCAGACGCGGAAAACGGCGCAATATACTGCTCTGCCACCGGGGAGTTATCCGTGGCCGCAACTATCACCGTGTAGGGCATCGCTCCGCCCTCCACCAAGGTCCCCACTACTTTCTCCAGCCCTGACAGCGACTTTCCTATGCAGCAATACACACAAACCATGTCCTGGTCCGCCTGGTGCAGAATGGCATCAATGGCCAAGGAACTCTTCCCCGTCATCCGATCGCCAAGAATCAGTTGGCGTTGGCCACGACCCAACGGTATCAAACTGTCTACAACCTTCGTACCCGTTTCCAGTGGCCACGCAATGGGATCCCGATCCATCAAGGAAGGGGCCGCACGAAAAACCGGAATGGGTTCCACATCCTGCAAGGAACCCTTCTCGTCACACGCACTACCCAGCGCCGTAACCATACGCCCCAGACAGCCTTCGCCGGCCCGAATCCGGAACGGCTCGCTCTTTGCCGTCACGGATTTCCCCATGCGCAGATGAGATCCCGACCCTAGCGTCAAAGCACATACATGCTCCTCGTCAAACTCCATTACCAGACCGCGGACACCATCACCCATATCCACGATTTCCCCCGTCAAACAACCGGGCAAACCCTTGATATGGACCACCGACTCCTTAATGTCCTGAATCGTGCCTCGCTCTTCTACCGTCAGCTTAAAGAGCGGAATCCTTGAAGGCGTTGAGCTCATTCTCCAGCCCTTTCGACAGGTCCTCTGTCATCTGTTTTTCCTCGATCAGCTGCGCAATCAAAGCGGGTGCCCGACGCTGCAGATACTCCAGGAACTGCATCATCACAGACGGCACCTTCTGAGGCAACACCGTCTCAAACAACCCGTGCTGTAAGGCAAACAGCAGCAACACCTGTTCCTCCATCGGAACCGGTGCATTCTCCTTCTGCTTCAATACCTCTTCCAGTATCTTACCCTTGTTCAGGCGCGCATCCAAATCAGCCGAACCGCCCGCCTTGATCCGTGTAAGCTTTTCCAACTCACGGTAGCGAACATAATCAATTTTCAGCATACTGGTTGGTTTCTTCATAGCCGGCCATTGCACCTTGCTGCCAATACGCGAAACCGACAAGCCCAGATCGACGGCAGGCTTGAATCCTTCCCCGAATAACGTCGAATTCAGAAAAATCTGACCATCTGTCATCGAAATGATATTCGAGGGAATATACCCGGCAAAATCCCCTTGTTGCGTTTCGACAATCGGAATATGTGTCATGGACCCACCACCTAGTTCGGGCTTCATTTTCCCGGCGCGCTCCACAAGCTGGGAGTGAATATAAAAAATATCACCAGGATATGCATCCCGTCCTGGGGCACGCTCCAAGAGCAAGGAGATTTGCCGGTAGGCCCAGGCGTGCTTCGTGAAGTCATCAAACACGATCAGCACATCCTTGCCCTCGCGATACATGAAGTACTCACCGATACTGGTGGCCACATACGGAACCAGATACTGCTGCCCCATGGAGTCCGAGGCCCCGGCCGTGACCATCAGTCCGTAATCCCACACCTGTTCAAAATCAAAAACATCCGCCACCCGATTGATCGCAGACTCTGCCTTACCGATAGCACAGTAGATGCAGATCACATCTTTACCACGTTGGTTTACGATTGCGTCTACCCCAACGGTCGTCTTGCCCGTCATGCGATCCCCCAGCACGAGCATACGCTGTCCCTTACCAATCGGCAGTGTCATATCGATCGATTTCGTACCCGTCTCCAAGACATCCGAAAGCGGTTCACGTTCCAATACCGTCGGTGCCGTATTGAAAATGGCCGCCATTTCGTCTTCCTTGATCACGCCATGACCATCAATCGGCTCCGCCAACGCATTCACCCGCCGACCCAGATAATCCCCGCCAACCGGAATCGTAAACGGCTCAAGTGTCGTCGTCACCTTGTCACCCGGCTTGACCTTGCCGGTTACATGAATCAATAAAACCAGGACATAATCAGGATCAAACCCGACAATCACCCCGCGTGCCTTATCTTCAATCAGAACCTTTTGCCCATTCATGCAGTTGGACAAGCCTGACACACTTACCACGTCTTGCCGAATCTCAGATACTTGTCCGAACTCCTTCACTGTTAGCATTTGTAGGTTGAATGCCATACATCCCTTTCCTTCTGTATCCCCGCCTTAGCGCATTCACGCCTCTTCGTACTGTTGCAAACCCTTCTGCCTCGCCCCAGCCAGCCGGTACGCCACTACCTTCCTTTGCATAGGGCTTCTCCCCGCTATGGCTAGGCTCTTTCCTAATTCGACTTCACAAACCACCGCAAGAAAAACAACAAACTGATCAGTGCCAGAAACCCTAGGATCGCGTATATCAGAACCCAGGTGGTTTTACGGTCCGGAGCCGGAATATCGAAGCCCCGCCGCGTATCCAGCGGACGCAAAGCAGCATCTACCCGGTTCAGATCGTGCTCAATCGCATCCAACCGCTCGACCTGCCGCCGATAAAAAGCAATATACGCCGGCCCGAAGGTCTCAGGGCCGCGCTCCGCCCGCACGGCCTGTAGACGCCGCCCAGCCGCATCCAGCGTGTTGTGTACAGCCTCCAATTTCGGGCGCCCTGATATGGTCGCCTGCAAACGCGCCAGCAGCTCCTCCAGAAAATCCATGCGTGGTTCATGCACATTCCACTTATCGCGAATCCGTACCGTAAACGTCATCGATTCAGACGGCTCCAACGCAATCCCCGTTCCCTGCACGTACGTCACGCGCTGCTGGGGATCAAAGTGCACTGTAAGCCCACCGGCATCGAGAACGTCTTCAATCTGAACCTCCGGCGGCAAATCCCGGCGCACCTCAATATTCCGGCGCACCTGTGTTGTCGATGTATTCCGGATCGTGATCTGGACCACCGCCTCGCCATAGCTGGCAGGCACATACACCTCACGCCGCGGTGGCGCAGCCATCCGATCCTCTCCCATCAAAGCTTCCCCAGGGTTCATGCCTGCTGCCAGAACCAGGTTTTCCAGCCTGCCTACCTTCTGTCGCACCTGCTGCAAAACCCGCAGATTCTTCTCGTAAGCTTGAATATGCTGGATCGGACTCACAAGCGTGATGCGATTCTCCTGCTGCTGTCGCAATATCGTTTGTACCCCCGCTTCGGTCTCGGACGCCAAGCCTTCCCCTTCAGCGCCATATTCCGTCGGTGCCAGCATGCCAGCTAAGCGGTTCGCCTGTTCCCCAAATTGCAATACCGTATCAGGGTCGACAACCCAGATATCTTCCAATTCCACATTGCGAACCAGTACCTCTTTGGGTGCCAGTTCTAGTGATCCATGCACGTAGTACGTATCGCTTTTGACATCGTAGCCTAGATCCAGACCCGCCAAATCAATGATGTTATTAGTGGTAATTCGCTCCGGCAACCGCGTTTGCACATCCACTGTGCGAGGGGTATCCGTCGGATTTGCCGCCTGTATCCGCACAATAAGCCTGGACGCCCAGCTAGACCCCGTCAGGCATACCAGCATACAACAGATCAACACGATGTATCTCGCGTAATACAAGGGTATCTTATTTGCAGGCTTCCGTGTTCCTATCATAGTTCAGAAATCCTATCAGTACACCACCATGGGCGCAACACGGATTTTGCCTTTTGGTGATCAACTTCATCATGACACACGACAGCGACGCTAGTTCAGCACCAGCACAACCCGATAGTATCGTTGCGGGCTCTTCTCACTGCTGTCCTCCCACGTCAACTGATACTCTTCTGTACCCGCAGTCAGCACTGCACTCACATTCCTCCACGTTCCCAATAGCGAGTCGGTCGCTTGAATGACATAGCTTTTGCCCGGGACGGTTTGCCAGGTAATCTGCATCACCGCCTGCTGCTCAGAATCGGAAGATGTTACCATCGGATCATCCGAAGCCTGCAGACCATGAGAAAGGATTCCGAGACGGGATGCTGCATCCAGTGGCTCTGTACCCGCCAACCATTCCTGCTCATTGGTCATGCCATCTTCGTCCGGATCATCCCCTGCCCCGCTAATACCATCTTGATTCTCCGGGTCCAGGCCATTGGTAATCTTCCAGCTATCCGGAATGCCGTCACCCGCAAGGCTCACAGCCCCGGGATCATCCGTGATTTCGAACACATCGCTCATGCCCACGATCTGGACATCGCTGGTAGAACTGATCCGTAGCACCGCCTGTGTCGCTGTCGTAAGCGGAACCGTCCATGCATAGCTGTTCGTTCCGTCTTGATTGGCCACGCCGCTTTCTACCGTTGTAAACAAGCTACCCCCATCAGAAGAATACGCTACTTCCACATCATCCCCGGCTCCCAGGCTCGTCCATAGGACGTTCACAGTCGACCCCGTCAGCACAACGGATGTGTTGACGGGCTGCGTCAGTACTAACCCGCGGATTTCCATCCCACCATCCGAGCTAGCCGGATGCAGCGAACCAGATCCGACCTGTATCCGTCCGGTATGCGTCAAATACCCCGGATCATCCAGGGGAAGTTCCCATATCAATACGTTCGTCGTGCCACCCGCCACATGCGCAACATTCGTCAGGATAGCACCATCAGCCGGATCAAACGAAACCCCATCCACACTCAGTGCAACCGTTGCCTGGTCGTTGGTTACGGGCGAACTGGCCCAGCGAACGGTAACCGTCTCACCCAGATACAGCATTTCGTTACCCGTCGGCTCGTACAGTTGAAATCCATCTGCTACCGCGAATGGCAGCTCCGACACG
This sequence comes from uncultured Victivallales bacterium, assembly GCA_964598575.1. Classification (GTDB taxonomy): domain Bacteria; phylum Verrucomicrobiota; class Kiritimatiellia; order UBA8416; family UBA8416; genus T3Sed10-140. The sequence goes on from CAZRCN010000011.1 coordinate 9,397, forward strand.
GCCGAAACCAAGGCATTCGTGGCATCTGTCAAACGGACAAACATGCGCTCTGCCTCGTTGGTTGGAATCATCCAATCAAAGCTGCCTGTTCCGCCGGTTCCGCGATACACATTGCTTGCGCCAACTGTCCAGACAATCGAAGGGTCGTTCAGGAAGTCATAGGTATACTCCAGAATCAGATTTGTACCAACGGTCGTGTCATCATCGTACGTCCACGTGATCTGCTGCTCCAGGCCGCCAGGCAACACTTCTTCAGGCACATTGCCCGGTGAAAGAATCGAGATGCTCCCGCCCGGGGTAAACTCGTAGGCTCCAGCATCATATCCTGGGGAAGTGGAGATGAACTCCGGTCGCGGCGTGCCATCAATATCATCCGATGGCACGGATACGACCGCTTCCAATTCCGGCGTCAAATTTCCGGTGCCATGGTCAATGGCAGGCGAGCTCGACTGCAGCGAATAGTCCAGGCCACCGGCAAAAAGCGGATCCGTCGAAATCACCTCGGTACTTGTCAAGCGCGGTACCTGCGAAACGCTATAGGCCATATTGAAAGAAGCATCAATCGCATAGCCATCGCCGTCCGGCGCTGTATTTCCCCATAAGATACTATTCCAGAAACGTAGCTCACCGCTGTTATACAGCCCACCGCCCCGTTCATCAGCGGTGTTATCCGCGACGGTTGTATTCAGTACAATCGGAGCTGTATCCGCCCCCACATATATTCCGCCGCCCCACTCGGTTGCATGGTTTTGCACAATAAGCGTGTTGACGATAACCGGCTCCGAAATGACGGTCGCACTCCCCTCGATATAAATACCGCCCCCGAAGGCATCCTCGTTGAAGCGCAGCGTACAGCGTTCGATCCGCGGATGGCTCTCGATCACCTTGATGCCACCTTGATTTTCCTCGAAGAGACTGTCGCGTATGTATGGACTACCTCCATTGCGGACCAGAACACCCGCTTGACCGCAATCAAAGAAGCGATTGTTCCGCAACAGCGGGCTGGCCCCATCGACGAGAATACCCGCACCACCCAAGTCCGCCACGCTTGTACGTACGGTAAACCCTTCAATCACCGTATTCGTACCCTCGCCGCTGTTCACGACAAAACCACTGCCGGAATCCGTCAGGATCGTCGTGAAATCAAACCCGTTCATCGAGCGGATCCGTATCGGTTTGCCGACAGGATTCACGTTGAAGTTGCCCGTGCTCTGGTAGGTTCCGTCCATCACCAATACCACCGTACCAGCCCCCGCAGCACCTACGCCCTCCTGGATCGAATCATACGGATATTCCCGCGAACCATTTTCAATCGGGTTCGATTGGTTCGGATTCCCAGGCCCGGGATCACCCGGATGATCATCATCCACAACCACAGGGTCGTTCTTATCCAGCGGATTGGAGCCAATATCAAGAACTTCTTCCTGATCCAGAAAATCGTCATCATCCGTATCAACATCCAGCGGATCCGTGGCCCATTGGTTGACTTCATCCCCATCCGTTAAGGTATCTCCATCCGTATCCGGATTTGTCGGATCCAGACCAATCCCGGGATCAAAGCCCACACCAAACCGATCGCGGCTATATTCGTACTCGGCCAGTGTTGTCATCCCATCGACATCCGGATCCAACAAGGCATGATCCACATTCGGATCCAATCCGAAAAAGACGAGCCATCCATCGGGAATACCATCATCAGATGAATCCGCCACGAGGGGATCCGAGGCGTGAATATCGATTTCATCACCATCAGTCAATGCATCGCCATCGGTGTCAGCGTTGGTTGGGTCCAGACCTACAGCCGGATCAAAATCCAGGCCATCCGCAATCACCCACCCGGGTAGGCCAAATCGACCCTGACTGTAAAGGAACTCTTCCTCATTGGTCTTACCATCGCCATCAGAATCAGTAGAACCCTGCAATACGGTCGGATTCAGACCGAAGAAGGCCAGCCAGCCGTCCGGGATGCCATCCCCGGATGTGTCCGGATCAAGGGGATCGCTAAACCACACATAATTCTCGTCGTAATCTGTCAAGCCATCCCCGTCCGAGTCAACCGAAGGATGCTCCAATACGATGTGCGCATTCGTCACAACCCCATTGAGGGTAACCGGATTGATGTCCGGTACGCCTTGCGGGCTCCAACTATAAAGCGTTTCGCTGCCATCATCATCGATAAATGCCGTAACATAATAATTTGTCAGCGTCGGCAGGTTGGTCGGCGTGGCATATACACCATTGGTGTAGGGCCCGAGATTGAACACATGCGTCGCGGTGCTATTCGTCACCAAAAGAATCAGGTCGCCACTCACGAGATTTGTCACTTCACCATACGTGATACTCCCGCCGATACTGGCCGGGAAGGATGCAACATTATTCGGGTCCGTACCGTAGATCATCACTTCATCATAATCGCTAAAACCATCCCCGTCTGTATCCGTCTCAAGCGGATCCGTGCTCCATTCGTACTCTTCCTCAAAATCGCTCAATCCATCCCCATCTGCGTCAATAAGGGAATCGCTTATGACAATCCCACCCACCGACATATCGTTCGTGGGAGTAATAGCATTGGTTCCGCCTTGCGCAAACCCGTAGGGATCCCATGTCTGCTGGACGCCATCACCATCGAGATCCACATAGGCCGATACCCAATAATTGGAGAGCGTAGGCACATATCGCGCAAAGACATTCGTGAAAACCGTGTTGCTGCTGACATGTCCCACCTCGATCTGGGTAAAGAAATTTGCATTGGATTCGTAGTTGAATACCATATAGAGCGTTCCCGTCACAGATCCCAGGGTTGCAAACGTATTGGTTGCCTCATTCCAAATGGTGGCCTCGATTTCTACCGGGAACGAGTCAGGGTCCAGCGGATCACTCTGCCATAACAGTTCAAACCCATCGTCTGCGCCATCCCCATCCGTGTCACCGACCGTCGGATCCAAACCAACGGCCGGATCGAAATCCAGACCGTTGGCTATATTCCAACCGGGCGAAAATACCGATTCACTGTACAGGTATTTTTCGGGAACCGTCATATCGGCCCCCACCAGCGTATTGGACGTCCAGTTATTGGTCGGCGTTAAACCGAAATGTGCCAGCCACCCATCCGGCACACCATCAGTGGACGTATCCGGATTGAAGGGGTCGCTGCCCCAGGTATACACTTCGGCAAAATCCTGGATGCCATCATTATCGGTGTCCACCGTTGGATCTGCCATGGCAACATCCACCCCTGAAAGCGCATTGGTGGGCCCCAGAACCTGATTGTTTGTATATGCGCCCGCAGCCTCCCAAGGCTGCTGGGTGCCGTCACCCGTCGCATCACGGAAAGCCGTTATGGTATAATCCAACTGCGAGATCAGATTCGACACACTATACACGGTGCTTGTCCCCGTTAGCGTGAGGGCATTTGAAATGGCACCGGTGGTATGCGTCGCCACCAGATATACAACCCCCGTCTGGCTGCCACCATATGACACCGTTCCTGACATCGGAATCGGGTACGACGTCGGATCATTCGGATCGCTCCCTACCTCAACCTCGTGCCCATCCGTAAACCCATCACCATCAGAATCCGGGTTTTCAGGGTCCGTTTCATACTCGAAGTCTTCGTCAAAATCTGAGAGCCCATCCCCATCCGTGTCTACTGTCGGATTCAGCAGGATGATATCTACTCCCGTCAATGCATTCGTTACGAGATACGGATTTCCCGGTGCCACGCCGAACGGCTCCCACGAATCGCGCACACCATTGGTCTGCGTGTCCACAAAGGCCGTCAAGCTGTAACTATCCAGTGTCGGCAGGTTGGTGGGGGTCTCATACGAACCATCGGCGTACGGACCCAAATCAAAGGACCAGCTCTCACCCGTGATATTTGTTGCAACAATCACCAAATGACCGGGAACCGTTGTGGCCTCCGGGTACGCGCCGGTGCCGCTGACGCTCACCGGGAAGGAGGCCGGATCCAGCGGATCCGTACCAAGCGTGATCTCCGTTCCATCCTCGAAACCATCCCCATCGGTGTCAGGATCCAATGGATCGGTTCCATACTGATCTTCCTCTTCAAAATCAGAAACCCCATCCCCATCGCTATCCAGCAGGGAATTCGTAATGACGACGGTACTCACGAAAAAGTCATTCGTTGGCCGGAAGGGCATCGCGATACTGCCAAAGGAACCAAACGGCTCACTCGGCTCCCAGATCGCATTCGTGTTCAGGTCAATGTGTACCGTCAGGCTGTAGTCCCGCAGATTCGGAACATACGCCAAGTTCAACGGATTCGTTGCACCAAGGGCGATCGGTCCCTGCGCAAAGGTTGCCACCATCGTCTCATTCGTTCCATCTACCTCGAACAACACTGCCGACACCTCGCCCGTCAAACCGGGAGATGCGGTCGCGTTTTCGACAAAACCGGTAATCTCGATGGGGAAGGAGTTTGTGTCCAGCGGATCGCTGCCCCATTGGATTTCAAAACCATCCAGGTGCGTATCGCCATCGGTATCCGCCTCAAACGGATCCAGGCCATCCACCGGATCAAACGGGAAACCGAGCGCATTCGTACTGTACTGGTAATTACCGCGGTTGGATAAATCGCCACCCACGGCAGAGATAATGGGCCCATCCGACGGATCCAGCGGATCCAACCCAAAGTGCACTTCCCAGCCATCACCCATACCATCCGCATCCGTATCGGGATTTGCAGGGTCTAGCCCATCCACCGGATTAAACACGGTGCCCCCTAAGGCATTCGTGCTATACTGGTACTCCGCCAAATGCGTCATCCCGTCCAGGTCATCATCGCCCGTACCATCCGACGGATCCAGCGGATCCAGACCAAAATGCACCTCCCAGCCATCGCCCATGCCATCTCCATCCGTGTCCAGTAGCGTCGGATCCAAACCGTCGGCTGGCTCCAGCGGCAGCCCAAGAGCATTCGTGCTGTATTGGTACGTGGCCACAACCGGCATATCCGCCGCGCCGGCAATTACGCCCGTCCAGTCATTCGTTGGACTCAGACCAAAATATGCCAGCCACCCATCCAGCACCCCATCACCCGATGTGTCCGGATCAAAAGGATCTGATCCATATACAAACATTTCCTCATAGTCCGTGAGCTGATCCGCATCCGCGTCAGGATCTGTCAAAACAACATCTATCCCCGTAATGCTGGCATTTGTCGCAACAATCAAGGCAGGCAGGCCATTCGTATCCACGTATTGGCCAAACGCCTCCCAGTCATCGGCAACACCATTCGTGTTCCCGTCCAGAAATACATCCAAAACATACGACTGATCATTCGGCACCGGCGTCATCGTATACGGGCCAGCCGAAGCTACACTTGCCTGATAGACTTGCCCCGTCGGTACCGTGCCAACAACGAGCTGGAATGCACCAGTCTGTATGCCACTGGCATAGGTCAGCGTGCCGCTAATCGTTACCGGGAAAGATGTATCATCCAACGGATCCGTGCCCGTTGAAACTTCCAGTCCATCCTCTGCACCGTCGTTATCCGTATCAGGATTGAAAGGATCCGTGTCTTCCAAATATTCCTCCACATTGATCAAACCATCACTATCCGGATCCGTATCCCCATCCGCCGGAGCCAGCGGGTCCAGATTGTTATTTACTTCCCAGCCATCCGGCATCCCGTCGCCATCTGTGTCCAGATCATGCGGGTCTAATCCCGTTCCAGGGTCATACCCAATGGGCAAAACGCCTTGCCCATACTGGTATTCCTCCACGTTCTCCAGCCCATCAAAATCAAGGTCGTCACCGGCATCACCGGGCTCGAGCGGCTCCAGCCCGAAAAAGAGCTCCCAGCCATCCGGCATCCCGTCAAAGTCGGAGTCCGGCTCACGCGGGTCAAGCCCGTTCGCCGGATCAAACAGCATTCCGAGCTGCGACAGGCTGTATTCATATTCACTTAGCTGGGAAAGACCATCATTGTCCAAATCCTCCCCTGCAGCATGCACGGGATTGGTTCCCGTGCCGATCGCGGTTTGATGCTCCGCCCAGCTCATACCGGCATCGCTGGGATCAAGCGCCAGCAACAGGAAGTGAACTTCCCAGCCATCCGGCATGCCGTCTCCGTCCGTATCCAGTATCGTCGGGTTCAGACCTTCCGCCGCATCGAAACCGAGCCCCATGGATATGTTCCAGCCATCCGGCGCCAATTCCGCTTGACTGTAGGTGAATGCATTCGGGACCGTCATGTCGGTGCCTGCCAACGTCACCCCGGTCCAGTCGTTCGTCGGGTCCAGGCCGAAATGCACCAGCCAGCCATCGGCAACGCCATCCCCGGATGTATCGGGCACAAACGGATCAGACTGATATACCTTGACCTCCTCATAATCGAGCAACCCGTCATTGTCCGAATCCAGGTCCACCAGATCTATGTCGATGCCAGACCGGGGACCGTTGACCTCTACGTCGTTGTTCGTAAACGTCCCCTGCGGCATCCAGTTGGTAACAACCCCATTCCCCTCTAGATCCTGGAATGCCGTCAGCGTATACGAAAATAACGTCGGAACATCCGAAACAACATATTCACCCGGACCGCCCGGTACAACCACTTCATATACATTCGTACCCTCTGTTGCTGTTGCCCGCACAATCACGGGCGCATTGGTGGATACAACCCCATCATACGTGATAACACCCGCAATCGTAGTCGGGTAGGAATTTGGATCCAGGGGATCTGTCCCGTGTACAAAGATCTCATCGTAATCTGCAACACTATCTCCATCCGTATCGACCTCATTCGGGTTCGTCCCATACCAGAAATACTCTTCAAAATCGGTGATGCCATTACCGGTTGTGTCGACTTCTGAATCTAGCATCGTTATATCAATGCCTGGAACCGTAATGGTGTTTGTCAGGGTTAGCGTGCCTCCCGCATACGTTCCAATCGGCTCCCAACTGTTTTGCACGCCATCGCCATTCCAATCCTGCCAGGCGGTAATGACCAAGGGTATCGATTGCGGCGCATTCGTGAATATATAGAAACCGGGCATCGGAAATTGCTGAAGCGCCAGCAGCTGATCGTCTTGGTTCGCAACCCGCACCCAGACGGGGGCAAGATCATCATAGGATTCCGCATTATGCGGTGCACCATTCGTCAGCAACCACCCATCGTATTCCATCGTGCCGGAAAAGGACCCCACCGCCAACTTGTACTCATACGCACCAATGTCGGTAACGGCCTGTTCAACCAGAAATCCTCCCCGTTGCGGACGAGCATTCCCAAGGTAATCGACATCTGGCGCACCCGTGTTTGAAGCGCTGTCAACAGCGGGAGAACTACCCTCCAATGCATAGTCGCGCGCAGCAGGATCCAGGAAGCCCGGCAATGCCCCGGAAAGATTCCCCGTCCCGGTGGGGGCAGGGAACGTCAGCGAATACCGATAGGCGGCTTGGTCCCCACCCGTGTTCCGTTCCCGCTGCAAGGAATCGTCCGAATGATTGTGGAAAATGATGCTGTTCAACACTTGTCCGGCATCGGTATATATGCCACCGCCAGCCCCAAATCCCAGCGTCCGGTTATGCGCAATGGTACTGTTGACAAGTGATGCTGACGCCCCTCGAAGGGCCACACCCCCCCCCACTCCATCGGCTTCATTGTCATGAACGACAGCATTGATAACCGTCCCGGCAACCACCTGTATGCCGCCGCCCTGCCCGCCAACACTTGCACTGTAACGGCGCACCTTGTTGTGGCGGACCCGGCAACGCATCACCTGTGGCAGCGTCGTTACGCCCGTCTCACGCTGTAGGCGGATGCCTCCGCCAAAGGTCGCTTCGTTTCCATAAATTTCACTTTCGGATATCTCCCCGTCATTCAGGATATAAATCCCGCCGCCATACAAATTCGCAACATTATTGGCGAGAACGACCGCAGAGACCACACCGCCATCGCGAACATACACCCCACCACCGTCCTCGGTGGCAGTATTTCCGTACAGCGACGTGTTTTGCACCTCCCCCCCGCTATACAACTTGATCCCACCACCATGGACATCCGCTTGGTTGTTTCGGATCACACTATCAAGTACCAGTCCAGACCGGTAAATCCGTACACCGCCCCCATATTCCGCAGAACTGTCTTCGATGACGCAATCAACAATGCGTCCACCACCGATCATGTAAACTGCGCCGCCATAGATGGCTTCATGCATTCCCTTTTTGGCCCGCCCATTGCGAATCGTCAGAGAGCGGATTTCACTGCTATCGCCTCCCGATAGTAAAAACGCCCGATCGTTTCCTTGCATATCGATAATCGTGGCATCGCGTCCGTCCTGGCCGCGCACTACAAGATTTTTCGGCTGATCCAATACAACCTCGGTAGTGGGATTGTAGGTGCCGGGCAAAAGGACAATATGATCGCCGAATTCGGCAATATCTACGGCATTTTGCAATGACTTCGAGGCGGTGTTCGTGGTGGTATAACCACCGCCTGGCGTGCTGGGGTAGTCGGACGGGGCCACATAGCGTATGGTTGCCTGCGCCGTTACAGCACAGAGCCCTAAAACGGCGTAGACCAGGGCCAAACGTCGGATATGCTTGTAACTATGCATCCTCATACGCCACCTGCTATCTGTTATCCGGATCAAGATCAAATACCTATGGAAGGATCGTCGTCATCCCCGTCACCGTCACCTGTCCCATCTTCGCCGCCCTCACGGACTGTGATCGAAATCGAACCGGACGCGCCATTGGCATCGCTCACCGATATGACGGCTACCCCCTCCTGCGAGCCTGCAGCATAGACCGCCGATCGACTACCACTGCCACCCGTCACCGTCCCGGGGCCGGATGCCAGTTGCCAATTGAACGGTGCCACCGCTTGTTCCGTTGTTATGCGTATCGTGGTTCCTTCGTTCAGCGCCAGCGTCGTTGCATCCGCTTCCAACGCAAGGGAATAGCTAGCGGCCTGCTGGCGAATCGTAGCAAAGCCCTCGTTCTCAAACTGGTCCTCAACAATCACGGTGTTTACGCCATTAGCCGCAGACCGCCGATACACGGCCGTTGTCCCGCTGCTGAATGTCACCTGCCCGAGATTGGCATCCGTAACCCGCCAGGTCAGAGGCAATGCCAGCGTGTTATTCGTAATCCCACCAACCACGCTCAACACCACCGAGGCCCCATTTGTGGATAACATCACCGAAGATGGATCCACTTGCAGACCCGTTAGGCCCTTGGCCTCTTCGCATCCCGTCTGCAAACCGGCAACCCCCACGAGGAACACACCCATCACGACCATACTACAAACTGCACAAACTCGATTCATATTTTCCCCCCTTATATACCAAATGCATGTTCGCAGCATAAGGTTGTAATGTCAATCAATTCTTAATGGTTTTCCCTACCCTTCGCGCGGAGACACGGTAAATTTGTAGCCTACGCCATGCACAGTATGAATATGCAGCGGATGGTGCGGATCCTTTTCAATCTTTTTTCGCAAATTTGCAACAAAACTGTCCAGCGACCGTTGCGTTCCGTAGTATTCCATCCCCCATACATCATTCATGACAACATCCCGCGAAAGCGCCTTGCCATCATTCTCAACAAAGTAGACCAGCAAATCGAACTCCGTCCGTGTCAGCTCCACGTCCTCTCCCGCTCGCTGCATGGTCCGCGCATCCAGATCAAGTTCAACATCCGCAAACCGGTATTTCTGGCCTGCCTGCCGTTGCAGATTTCCGCGCCGTAACAGCGCCTTCAGCCGGGCTAGCACCTCATCCGTACTGAAAGGTTTGGTCACGTAGTCATCGGCACCAACCTCAAACCCATGCAGCGTGTCAAATTCTTCCGATCGCGCCGTCAGCATCATAACCGGCATATGTAACCCTTTCGAGCGCATATCCCGGCAAACCTCAAAGCCACTCATCCCGGGAAGCATCACATCCAGCAACACCGCATCCGGGTGCTCAGACGCGACAAGAGCCAACCCCTCCGGCCCCGTTCGCGCCACGAGGGCATCATACCCCGCAAATTGAACATTCTCCTCCAAGGCCAGTAAAATCGCCTCTTCGTCCTCTACCAGCAAAATGAGTGGTTTCTCTCGCATCGTCCGCCCCTCCTTTGTCCATGTTCCGCCGGTGTGACCAAGGATTAGCACCCTTGCCAACCGCTTCTTATACTTTCGCACAGCCCTTGTCTGCTTGGCAACGGCGAAACTGTCATTTTTTTATCCGGCCCCTGTTGTCGTTTTGTCACCTGCAGCTCTCTTGGATCGAATAACAGGAAACCAAAGGGCAAACGCCGCCCCCTGCTCACCCTCCTGTTGCAAAACAATCCGTGCGCGATGCACCCGCAAAATTTCGATAACAAGAGATAGTCCCAACCCGATACCGCCGGCATGGGCATCCCCGGCAGTCTGCCCGCGATAAAAACGCTGGAAAATCCGCTGGCGCTCCCGGCCCGCAACACCGGGCCCTTGATCCGCCACCGTAACCACAATCCACCGCCGGAAATGCCACGTCCGGCGGCGCACGGCCAGACGGATCGAAACGGCATCCGAAGGCTGGTCCTGTGGCCGCCCATATTTGCGTGCATTGTCCAGTAGGTTATACAGGGCTTGTTCCAGTGCATCCGGGTCCCCCCAGACGATACAATGCCTCTCTTCCGGACATACGAGGCGAACCGCTACCTGACCACGGTACTGTGACATAAAACTCTCGGCGAGACGCTCGCACAACGCGCATAGCTCCACCCGCTGCTTACGGTATTGTGCCGAACGCTGTTCCTGTCGGAAAAACAGCAGGACACGATCCACCAATCGGCTCAGCCGATCACATTCCTGTACAATCGTATCGAGAAACTGCTGCTGCCGCTCGGGCGAAGAGACCCGTCCCGCTCTAAGGCTTTCGGCTAACGCCCGCATCCCAGCCAACGGTGTACGTATATCGTGCGAAACCCCTGCCATAAAGAGCCCCCTGCGCCGCGCGGTTTGTGCTTGTCGCCGGGCTAGCAGTATCAAGAGGCAGGTACTCGTCATGATGACGACCGCAAGGAGAAAAATGCCCCAACGGAATAACCGGACTTGCATCACGTGCGCATGGCGCCGATCTGCTGCATTCACGGAGTAAGCACCTAGCTCCATGTAGTCAAAGGGAGCGCATAGTCTCCCCACAACCAGCATATCCTGCCGTCCACGGCCTCGGACAAAGGCACTGCCGGCTTCGAGCATGTCCGGCTGCGCACTCAGACTGTCGAGCACTTCAATAGCCGCTGGCTTCTCATCCGTGCCTCCCCCCCTCGCAGGCTCCATATGCAGCAGCGTATACGTAATGTAGCCCGTTGCATGCGAGTGTAGCATCTCGCGCACCCGGGCGGCTACCTGCCCCACATCCAGCTCCATGCCCGCATATATCTCTTGTTCGCCGGGTTGTGGACCAAAATAGTATAAGTGTGGCCCAACCCAGAACCCATCCATTCTGCGCTCGGTACTACTGCGTGTCATCAGCGCCTGCTGCAACCGAACAAACGGATCGCGGCCATCACCCCGTTCGGTTGCCTGGGCGGCTGCAGCCGGATACACAAACCCCCAAGGATTCATGTAGAGAAAGAGGCGTGCAACCAATGGTGACTGCGCACGGTAGGCTGCGGCTTGCTCAGGAAAGGCGCGAATGTCGGCCCCACCTAACACCGACGCCGCAAACAGCTTCGTGATCTGCTCGTGCTCCTTGCGTACAGTCGCTACCAGCGCGTTACCGACCTGCTCCAACTGCTGTTCGGCTTCCTGTTCCAGTTGGCGTTCCAGCAGATACTCGCGGGCTTGCAAGGAGTGGCCCGCCAGCAAACTCAGTAGGGCTGTCGGTAGCACGATCAGCAACAGTACCGTCAAAACCAGTTTCATCCTGTCTCCCGATCTCCGGCTCCGCACGCAAACCAAGAGATGGTTCTTGGATACCAGGCAGGTTAGCCTGCATTTTGCTGCTCTAGTTCAAGACGCATCAGCCAGTTCCGTACACGATCCGCATCGGTTCCATGCGGATTCAGCTGCAGGTAGCGACGATAGTGCAGAATGGCCTTGGCCGGACGGCCCATCTCATCGTCGTAGAGAACCCCAAGATTGTAATGGACATCCGCATCATTCGGATCTAACTGCAATGCCTTGAGATATTCCTGCTCGGCCTCTACGAACCGCCCATCCCGCGCGTAGACGGAAGCCATGTTGTAATGCATATTCAGCCGCTGCCGTCGCCCCGATTGCTCCACCTCGGACCGCGCACGTTCCAGCACCTCAGCAACCCGTTCCGCCCGTAACAACCGGTGTTCGCGCTTCTCTAACTCTTCTTTGAGCGTTGCTACTTGATCTTCAAATTGTAGCAGCCGCCCCGCCATAGCCTCCCGCTCGCGCAGCAAAACGGTGATTTGATCCTCTAGATCCGTTACCTTCGGTCCCAACTGTGACAGCAGTTCCTTGTATTCCTCTTCCCGCAGATCCGCTTGCTCCAGCGCGGCTTCCGCCTGCTGGGCACGTGCCTGGGCCGCATCCCGCTCATCACGGAGGGCCGTCAACTCGCTTTCCGCTTCCTCAACCTGCTTCTCCAGCCGTTGCCGCTCGGCTTCCACCGCCACGAGTTTCTCGCGCATCACCGCATTCGCCGACTCTAATTCCTTGTATAAATCGGTCTCGCGGATATCGCGCGACTGCAGACCGTCTAGCTTCGCTTGCAACGCTTCTGTTTCTGCTTGCGCCGCTGCCAACTCCGTCGCCAAGGTGTCTAGCTGCACTGTGCTTGTTTCCTGTTGCTCTTCGCGCTCCGTCAACAACCGATCCAGCTTCTGCCGCTGCGCCTCCAATTCGAGAATCGTCTCTTCATAAGCGGCAATCTGCTTCTCAAACTCTGCCTGCAAACCTGCTTGTGGCGCATCGCCCGCATTCACGTCCCCGGTCAACTGCTCCCGCAGCATCGCTACCTCTTCCTGGGATGCCTGTAATTGCGCCGCCAATGCCTGCAGCGCGTCCGTGTCGGGCACCGCTGCCTCTCCTGACACATCCTGTTCCGCAGAGCCGGCCCCCTCAGCCATTGCCGCCAGCAGCTCTTGCTCCATCCGTTGCAACTCTTCCGTCAGTGCCGCATTCTTCTCCTGACTCACCACCAAGGCATCTTCCAGCTCGGTCAACCCCGTAGCCGATCCCGTCGCTTCTTCGCGTAGTTGCTGCTCTACATCTTTCGCCCGCTGCTCGGCCAGGGCCAAGTCTTCCAGCGTTTCATCCAGCGTCCGACGACGACGATCCTCCACAAGCTTGACACGCTCCAGTTCTGCTTCTAATGCGGTTTTTTCGCGCTGCCCGACATCAATCAGGTTCTGCAGCCCTTCCATTTGCTGTCGGACCTCTTCAAGCTGTTTCTCCCGCTCATTCTTTTGCGCAACAACCGCTTGCCGTGCCTGCTCCGCTTCTTCCAAGGCAACATCTTTCGCCGCAAGCTGGTCCTGCATATCCTCTAACGCCGTCCGAAGTTCATCCAGCTGCCGCGCCTGCTGGGATTGTGCTTCGGTGCGTTCCACCAGGGAACTGCGTAGCAGCGCCAACTCCTGCAGGGTTGCTTCCAATGTCTTGCGCTGCTGAAGGGCATCCGCCTCCATCGCTTCCACTTCCGATTCCAGCCGCGCGCGCAACTGCCGACCCTTTTCACGGGCGGCTTCACAGTCCGCAAGCGCATCCCGCAACTGCTCCACCTCCGATTCCGCCTCTTTCAAGGAGGCCGCAACCTGCTGTTTCTCCGACTCTAGCGTGTCCCGGGCCGCCTCGGCTTCGGACATCTGCTCTTCTAACGTTGCAATCGTTTGCTCATGTTCAGCAACCTGCTTCGTCAGTCGCACATTCGCCTGCTCTCGCTCTTGCATGTCTCCCCGCAAGGCAGAGAGCTGGCGGAACAAATCATCCATGGCGGCCTTTCGCTCCGCATCAACCGTACGCATCGTTGCCAGCTCTTCCTGTAACGCTTCCGGCGCAGCAGATGCTTCTGCCTGCTTTTGCTCTTCCACCAATTGCGTCTGAAGGGCTTCATTCTCAGCTTGCGATGCTTCAAGCGCATTCCGCAGTCGATCCAGTACAGTACGCGTTTCTTCCAAAGCAGCTTGCATGGATTTGAGCTGCGAATCGTCTCCCTGCGCCGCACGCGCTTGCTGTAAGGCAGCTTCCAGCTCCTTGCGCTCCGTCTCCGCACGCTTTAGATCCGCCGATAAGGTCTGCTCTCTGGCTGCTGCTTCCGAAAGCTTTGCTTGTAGCTGCGCCAGCTCAGCGCGCGCCTCTTCCAAGGCTGCGGCATCCTGCGCCTGACGATCTTCCGTGCCTGCGTCCTCCGATTCTTCCGCTGCAACCGCAAATTGGCCCTCATCAAACAAGCGGTTGAAATCACTCCGTATCTGGTCGCGCTCAAGTTCCACTTCCGTCAGTTCGGCCGTAAGCCCCTTGATGCGCTCCTGCAACAGCCGGTTTTCATCCTGCAAATTGTGCAAACGGGCCTGTTGCTCTGTAGGGGTCGATCCGGCATCCGACATCTGCCGTATGATGTCATCCCGATCCGCAATCTGCTGCTCCAGTTCGCTAACCCGCTTCTGGTATGCGTCCTCCTCCACCGCCTCTAACAAGGCCGTGACATTTGTATCCGCCCACGTTTCTTCTTCGGCATAGCCATGCAGCACCCCAGATAGGAGCAAAAGTACCATGACCAAACGGACGCCTTGTGCTTTCATCATACAAACCCCGTAGTTGTTTCGGCTCGCCTGAGCGACGTATTCCCATGCTATGCGCTCTTCGATTTGATGCCTTGTATCATAACAACGGCCTCTCTGCACATTTTTTTTTTTAGGGAATAGCGCAATGGCTGTTTTTAGTGTTTGCGTTTTGCGACAAAGTGGGTTGCATGCCCCAAAACGCCTTCGGCCGCTTCCATCACGGTTTCGCTACAGGTGGGATGGGCATGGATTGTCTGGGCCAAGTCCTCGGCCACCGCTCCCATTTCAATCGCAAGGGTCCCTTCCCCGATCAATTCGCCCGCCCCTGGACCGGCAATACCAACCCCCAGCACGCGTTCACTCGCCTTATCGACCACAAGCTTTGTCACGCCATCCGAACGGCCAAGTGTCGTTGCACGCCCGGATGCAGCCCACGGAAAGGATGAGATCGATACATCCAAACCCTGCGCCTTGGCCTCGGCCTCCGTCAGCCCTGTCCAGGCAATCTCCGGATCCGTAAAAACGACGGCCGGTATGGCTTGGGGATCGTAGACACTTTTTCGACCCGCAATAGCCTCCACCGCAATCTTACCCTCATACGTTGCCTTATGTGCCAGCATGGGCTGCCCGGCAATATCCCCGATCGCATATATGGCTGGTTCCCCGGTCTGTCGCTGGGCATTGGTAACCACAAACCCCTTTTCATCCACCTCGACGCCCGTATGTTCCAACCCAAGATCCTGCGTATTCGGCTTACGTCCTACCGAAACCAATACCCGGTCAAACGTTTCTTCCCGCGTCTTGCCCGCCGGATCCGTCATACGCACCGTTACCGCATCCGCCGATGCATCCATCGCCTCTACTCGCGTCTCCAGCCAGATGGCCGCACATTGCTTTTTCAGACGTGCCACCAAAGGCTTTGCCAGGTCAGCATCTGCTCCCGCCATCAGCGACGGCAGCATTTCCACCACGGATACCTTGGAACCAAAAGCGGCATAGGCCTGCCCAAGCTCCAACCCGATATAGCCGCCCCCTACCACCAGCATGCGGCTTGGGATATCGGCAAGATCCAGCGCCCCCGTTGAATCCATCACGAGGGGCGAATCCGGCATAATCGGAATCCGGGCCGGACTCGATCCCGTTGCCAGCAGAGCCGTCGCAAAGCGAATCGTCTCGCTGGAGCCATCCGCTTTCTCAACCGACAGCGTCTGGCCATCGACAAACCGGGCACGCCCCCGGATCGTGCGCACCTTGCGAGCCTTTGCCAGTTGTCCCAAGCCACCCGTCAACTTCTGCACCACCGATTCCTTCCACCCGCGAAGCTTGTCCACATCCAGGTCCGGCTCACCAAACGACACACCAAACGTAGCCGCCTCGCGGGCCTCTCCGATAATCCCCGCAGCATGCAGCAACGCCTTCGAGGGAATGCACCCCCGGTACAAGCATACGCCGCCGGGGTTGGCTTCCAGGTCAATCAGCGTAACATCCATCCCCAGATCCGCCGCATAGAAGGCAGCCGGATACCCACCGGGCCCGCCCCCAATCACCACCAGTTGCCTCACATCTTCTGCACTCACTTTCGCCTCCCCACTTGCCTATGTCCTCACCAAAACCTACCCATCCAGCGCCAGCATCAGGGGTTCCTGTATCGCATCCCGTATCCACCCGAGGAAGGCCGCACCATCTGCCCCATCAATCACACGATGGTCAAACGATAAAGACAGCGGCAACATCATACGCGCGGCAATCTGCCCCTCCACCACACAAGCCTCTTCCTTGGCCCGGCCTATGCCCAGAATGCCAACTTCCGGATAATTGACGATCGGGGTGAAGTACTCACCGCAAATACGCCCCAGATTCGTTATCGTGAACGTACTCCCCGCAATTTCCTCCAACGTGATGCTGCCATCGCGGCATTTTCCCGCAATAGCCTGGATCTCCGCCGCAAGCTCCACCATGTTCTTCTTATCTGCATCCCGAATGGCCGGCACCATCAAGCCGCGCGGCGTATTCACAGCAACCCCCAGGTGAACATACTGCTTATAGATGATCTCCCGCATGGCAATGTCCGCCGACGCATTGAACATCGGGAAGCGCCGCAAGGCATGCGCCACAATCTTGCAAACCATCACAGCCATTGTCAGCTTGCCACCTTCTTTTTCCGCCAGCGGTGCATACTTCTTACGCAGCACATCCAACTCGGAAATGTCCGCTTTATCATATAGCGTCACATGCGGCACTTGCGACCAACTCAACGTCATGTGCTCAGCCGTCTTGCTGCGAATCACACGCATCTTTTTACGCTCAACCGGCCCCCACTTGGCAAAATCCGGCAACGGCGGCACAACCGGCACGCCCGGAACCGGCCCCGCATCACGTGCCTGATTAAGCTGGCGCGAATGCCGTTTTACATCATCCTTGGACACACGGCCCTGCGGCCCCGTCCCCTTGACTGCCGTAAGATCAATACCGATCTCTCTCGCAAATCTCCGTACCGATGGAGCCGCAGGCACCTTGCGCCCCCCTGTAGCACCCGTTATGCCTGACGGCGGGGGCAAGGGCACATCTTCTGCTGCCGGCGGCAAGGGCGGCTCAGCCGCATCTGCCGATTCGGCCTCCGATGCCGCCGCTTCAGACGGCGGGGGCGCTTCCGTATCCCCGGCTTCGGAATCGCTGGATGCTGCTCCCGAAGCTTGGGCGTTCGATGCAGCAGCCTCCTCCCTATCTTCTTCCTGCTGCCCCGAACCATCGCCCTCCTCTGCCAAACTGAAAATCAGTTGACCCGGTTCGAGCGAATCGCCCGGATTCACATGCACGGCCGCTACCGTGCCTGCAACCGTGGATGGAACCTCAATCGTTGCCTTATCCGTCTCCAGCTCAAGCACCGGATCATCAACCGATACCGAGCCCCCCGTGCTTACCATTACTTGTACCACCTGGATCGAATCAATGTTTTCGCCCAGTTCCGGCAGTCGGAATTCTTGTGCCATGTTATGCCTCTCTTCTACTTGCTGTGCCGCTTACACATACATCGGATTGGGTTTGTCCGGGTCGATGCCCAGAGTATCACGCGCCTTCACGGCAACGGCAGGCTCCAACTGCCCTTCGCGCACCAACGCGGAGAGTGCCGCTAACGCCACATGCCGTGCATCTACTTCAAAGAAATTGCGTAAGGCAACCCGGCCATCGCTGCGGCCAAAGCCATCTGTGCCTAGCGAGACAACCCGCCCCGGCATCCAGCGCCCTACGCTCTCGCACAGCGCCTTGACATAGTCGCTTGCCGCAATCACCGGGGCATCCCCCTCCCCCAGACAGGACCGCACATACGCGTCGCGTTCCTCCTCCTCCGGGTGTAGCACATTCCAGCGTTCTGTCTCCTGCGCATCCTTGTACAACTCCTTGTAGCTGGTAACCGAATACACATCCGCAGCAACGCCGTAGTCGTTTGCCAGCATATCGGCTGCCGCCAGCACCTCATTCAGGATCGTGCCGCTGCCGAGCAGGCGCACCCGCGGTACCTTCTTCTTGCCCTTGGGTGTCACCTCACGCAAGTGATACATCCCCTTCAAAATGCCCTCGCGGACACCATCCGGCATCTTCGGCTGCACGTAGTTCTCATTCATCACGGTAATGTAGTAAAAAACATCTTCACCGTCGGCATACATGCGCTTCATGCCGTCTTCCACAATCGTGGCGAGCTCATAGGCATAAGCCGGGTCATATGCCATTAGGTTGGGCACCGGCAGCGCCCACAGATGACTGTTCCCGTCCTGATGCTGCAAACCTTCGCCCGCAAGCGTCGTTCGCCCCGATGTAGCCCCCAGCATAAACCCTTTGCAGCGACTGTCGGCCGCCGCCCAAATCAGATCGCCCACACGCTGGAACCCGAACATCGAATAAAAGATGAAAAACGGAATCGTATTGATCCCATGATTCGAGTACGCCGTTCCCGCCGCCAGAAACGAACTCAGCGATCCCGCCTCCGTTATGCCTTCCTCCAGGATTTGCCCATCCGTGGCTTCCTTGTAATACAGCAGATTGTCAGAATCTACCGGTTCATACAACTGCCCTGGGTGCGAATAAATCCCGCATTGCCGGAAAAGCGCCTCCATACCAAAGGTACGTGCCTCATCCGGCACAATGGGCACAACCAAACGCCCCAATTCCTTGTCCTTTAATAGCTTCGAGAGAATCCGGACAAATGCCATCGTCGTCGAAACCGCACGATCACCCGTCCCTTGCACAAACTCCTCGAAAAATGCCGCATCCGGCGTTTGCAGGCTATCTCTTAATCCATGGCGCGAAGGATTAAACCCGCCCAGCGCCTTGCGCCGCTCAAACAGATACGCCTTCTCCGGACCGTCATCCGGCAACTCATAGAACGGCAACTCGTTGACTTGCTCATCCGATATCGGAATATGGAAGCGCGACCGGAATGCCAGTAATTCCTTTTCTTTCAGCTTCTTCTGCTGATGGGTGATGTTCAGGCCCTCACCGCCTTCCCCCATGCCGTAGCCCTTGACGGTCTTTGCCAGAATCACCGTGGGCACCCCGTCGCTCTCCACGGCCCGCTTGTAGGCAGCATACACCTTGGCCGGATCATGCCCGCCCCGCAGCATCTTCTTGAGCTGCTCATCAGACAAATGCTGCACCATCTCCAGCAGCCGCGGATCCTTGCCGAAGAAATCCTTCCGGAAAAAGGCACCATCCTCAACAATATACTTCTGGTACTGGCCGTCAACCACCTCATTCATCCGTCGCACCAGCAACCCATGCTTATCCTTGGCAAGCAGCGCATCCCACTCACTGCCCCAGATCACCTTGATCACATTCCAGCCATTCCCACGGAAGTTGGCCTCCAGCTCCTGAATCATTTTCCCGTTGCCACGCACTGGCCCGTCTAGCCGCTGCAAATTGCAGTTGATCACAAAAATCAAGTTGTCCAGCTTCTCCCGGGCCGCTAGCGCAATCGCACCCAGCGTTTCAGGCTCGTCGCATTCCCCATCGCCCAAAAAAGCCCATATCTTCTGGTCGGACGGCTGCTTCAATCCCCGATCCTGGAGGTATTTGACAAACCGGGCATGGTAAATCGCCGTAATCGGCCCCAACCCCATGGATACCGTCGGGAACTTCCAGAAATCCGGCATCAACCAAGGGTGCGGATACGACGAAAGCCCCGGCCCGTCTTCATGCAGCTCGTGCCGGAAATTCTTGATCTGCTCTACCGGCAAACGTCCCTCCAGAAAGGCGCGTGCATAAATCCCCGGTGATGCATGCCCCTGGAAATACACCAGATCACCGGTATGCTCCTCCGTCTGCCCACGGAAAAAATGATTGAATCCCACTTCATATAGCGTGGCCGAAGACGCATAGCTGGCGATATGCCCGCCAATCCCCTCTTCCGACCGATTTGCCTTCACGACCATTGCCATTGCATTCCACCGGATGATGCTGCTAATCCGATACTCCTGCTCCAAATCACCTGGATAGGCCTCTTGCGCACTGGCTGGGATCGTGTTGATATACGGCGTGTTTGCCGTGAAGGGTAGCTCTACCCCCTTCTGCTGCGCAAACGAAGACAAATCCCGGAATAACGCAAACATCCGTTCCGGCCCCGATCGATCCAGGACCTCATCCAGGGATTGTATCCACTCCTGCGTCTCAATCGCAGCCACTTGATCAGATAGCGTTTCCTGCTCTTCCTTCATGTCGTTTCCTCTTGCTTTTGCTTTGTCCTCTTAAAGTCCAGCCGCACATGCTTCCGCCTTTGCGGTTCGCCTTTCTTATCAGTTCTGCTTGCACACTTCGAGAAAAACCCTCATCCACGACCGCTTTTCCTCTGCCCCCACCGAGCCCCTATCCCATGCAAGAATTGCTACCATGACACAATATTCCACCATTTGTGAATAAAAAAATACCCCCACTTCTCATATACTTCGGAATTGACAAACACCCCCGATCCTCCTACAAGCCGCCTAGTCCGCAGGGAAAGAACCGATGTACGCGATGGGCGGCGACAACCGATAACGATGCAGCAACCAGAAAGGCACCCATATGTCTAACCTCATTCTGATCGGTATGCCCGGTGCCGGCAAAAGTACCGTTGGCGTCATTTTGGCCAAACGCACGGCCAGAGGGTTTTTGGATACCGATGTCACCATCCAGACCCGCGAACAACGTTCTCTGCAGGAGATCGTAGACACCGAGGGTTACATGCACCTGCGGGACATCGAGGAGAAAGTCCTGTTAGACATCCAGGCGCAAAACCACGTCATTGCCACCGGTGGTAGCGCCATCTATAGCCAGCCTGCCATGGCTCATCTCAAAGCAACCGGCCCGCTGATCTTTCTGCAAGTCGAACTGCCCGAACTCGAGCAGCGTGTTTTGGATATCCGTACCCGCGGTATCGCGAAGCGACCCGACCAGGACTTTGTCGAGCTGTTTCACGAACGAGCCGCTCTCTACGCACAGGTTGCCGATATCACCATCAACTGCAGCGGCCTGAATCAGGAACAGGTTTGTGAGCAAATCCTCGCCAGCCTTTCCGCGTACTATCATCATTCGGGCTGCAAGCAATCGCTACAGGCAGCGCCCTCAGTACACGAAAAACGCTAGATAGAACAAAAAGATTGCCACAAGCGTCCCGATGCCGCCTATCATGCGGCAGGACACATCCCGCCGGAACATGCGCACCGTCACCTTCCGGAACAGATACGGACTCAGCAACAAGGCCATGCCCTTGATAACCATGACATATCCAATCAGGGACATCACAATGCGCCAATCCGAAGGATGCAAACGGGCTGCGGCCAGCAAAGGAGCCGGATACAAGAGCAGGATGGCACCCAACGCCCGCGGGGCCAACAACGCATCCATATAGTACCATACCAGGCCTCCAAGAAGGATTGCCAATGGGAAAATGGCAGGGCGTACCGCAGCAAAACGACCCAGCGGCATATCCTGCAGTATCCAGGCTGCCCAGACAATAGCAACCGCGGAAAGCACCCGACCACTCCAGCGGTCGCGCGGAAAACGCAGGAACCCACCCCGCATCATATCAGGCTTCCACAACAAGCCCACGTGCAGAACCAGCAGGATGCCTGCCGGCAGCAAGGTCAGTAGTGCTAGGTTGCTCATCGTACTTCGTTCCCTTTTCCTGTAGGATTCCGCTTATCGGCACGCGCCATGCCAGATACGCAACATGCCTGAATCCCGTGTGTAGGGCAAGGCCCAATCTACCAATTCGTCATCAAATCGAATTACATTGATCCGGCACTGCACACCTCCTTATACTCTCGCCATGCAATGGTTGCTACTCTTCAAATGGCCAGCAGGCGTGTGTCTTATGCTCTATGGGATTCTCGTCTGGTCGCGCGGCATGGAAACCGTTCTAGGCAAAAGGCTGTCCGCCTGGACCGAGCGCATGCCCGCACCCTCCAGCGGCATATTCCTAGCGGGCATCATCTCCGGAATCTGCCTGCATGGCTATCATGGCTTCCACTACATTCGACGCCGTTACCTCGCCGGTCTACTTACAGCCCCGGCCGTTGCTCCCTTCGCGCTCGGTATGTCTATCGGCATTTTCCTCCCCGCCTCAGCCATGTTGCATCTGCCACCCTCCGGAGCCTATATCCTGCTACTGGTTGGTATCCTGCTCCAGCTCGGCAGCCGCAATCCAACCTGGCAGCAATCCGGCATGGCCCTTATCGGTCTGGGCATCTGCTGGCTCGGCTTCGTCTTCTGCCGGCAAGCCCCCCCTGCGTTTCCCCTCGCATGGATTGCACTCGCCATCGCCACGCTCATCGCCGTGTCCCTTCGTACCCCCGCACCGCTCATGCTTACCACCGTATCCTTACCACCTCACCCCGCGCTGCCTATGCCTTTTCTTCCCACATACATCGTGGTGCTCGCCTTGTGCTGGATCTCCTTGCTCGCACTCGCTCTTCGCAGAACAAAGCGTCCATTCACCCCCCCCATGTGCGCCCTGCGTGCAGCAGATACGCCCTACCCCGAACGAGCCCTCCAGGCCGTGTTGCAGGAACTGCGCCGTACCACCCAATCCATGGCACAGGCCGCCAACAACATGCTCCAACTCCAGGACAAAAAAAGCACCAGTCTTGCCGCCCTGGCACTCTTTCGGAATATCGAACATGCCTTGGATGAGGAAAAACCGGCTGCACAGCGGTATCTGCTGCGCTTATCGCGCTACGCCCTCCACAAACGACAAGCACGCTTGTTGCTATACCTCTTCACCAACATCAGCGATGCCGAACGAATCAGCGACCACCTATACGCCATTGCCCGGCACTTGCATAACCTGCAGCGCACCCCTTCCCTGCCACGCCCGGTCGAAACCGATCTCACGGCTCTCCTGCGCGAAACCACGCACATGATCGATGCTCTCGCACACTCCATTACAGCCAATCGAACCGCTCCCCCGGGCTCCGCCGAAAACGTCCTCGAACAGCGCGATGATACCCTGCACATCCTCGACCGTTTTACGGCTACCCTGCAGGATCATATCCTCCAGAAACAGATTGCGCCC
Organism: uncultured Victivallales bacterium; assembly: GCA_964598575.1. Lineage (GTDB taxonomy): Bacteria > Verrucomicrobiota > Kiritimatiellia > UBA8416 > UBA8416 > T3Sed10-140. Next base: position 32,636 of record CAZRCN010000011.1, read on the forward strand.
GCAACCGCCATCCAGCTCCAGGAACTGCACTCCCACCTCGAACGCCTGATCCGGCACATCCGGGCCATTGCCATTTCCAGCGAACAACAAGATTACTGGATCGAGCCGGATTGCATCCATGAACGCGCGCGCCTGATGCGCCATGCACCAACCCCGCCCACCCTAACCACCGCGCAGATTCGCCAACGCCTTGCAGAGGAGAACGTGTCCGCATGACCTGGCCATACCTGACCACCCAGCTCCTTGCCCTGCTGGCAGGGCTCGTCCTCTTCCTGACCGGTATGGCTACCATGCGATCCGGCTTACAGCAAGCTGCCGGCAA
>CAZRCN010000012.1:0-15678 GCA_964598575.1 uncultured Victivallales bacterium
GCATAACCAGGGAGCCTGACTGGTTTTCTGACCCACAGATTCTGCGGAGGAGCCACCAAAAAAAGTGTTGGAAGAGATGCCGCCTGGTTTCTTCTGCCCAGTACCTTCATTGTGAAACCATCCTTCCCCGAAGCGGCACAGGTACTACTCCTGTTGCTGAAAAATGCAAATCCTGGTTGTAAAGAGGGGAATGCCCGTGCTACACATGGTGTGCAATCAATGCGAGCAATCGTTGCTGGCAGGCTGCATGTGCCCTGGCAGCAAGAGCGGGCCGTTTAGAGAGGGGTAGGATGAAAATTGCCATATTGAATGATTTGCATTACGGGGCATCGGAGGGATCGGCCCGGAAATGCGAGTATGCAAAGATCTTTTTGAAGCGGGCGGTTCGCCGAATGAACCGGTTGATTCGTCCAGATGTAGTGCTCGTACTAGGGGATGTGTTAAACGATGGGGAGGCACTGGATGCGGAGGAACGGCTGCATGCGCTGCGTAGGGTCCTCGATCGACTGGATGCGCCTTATCTTGCCATTCCCGGTAACCATGATCCCGCTACCGAGGATTTTTATGCGGTCTTTGCGCGTCCGGCAGACATAGAAGATATCGGCGGGGTGCGGTTCCTGCCGTTTCTGGATGCGGCGTGCCCAGGGTACAATGCCAAGCGCAGCCCTGCGGATATTGACCGCTTTGCGAAGGCCCGCAGCAATTTCAGCGGTCCGATCGTATCGTTGCAGCATGTGAATCTCTTTCCGCCCGCCCGTGGGCATGCGCCTTATAATCTGGTCAACGCACCGGAGGTGATACGAGCGATGAAGGCCCACGGGGTATCCCTGTCGGTCAGTGGACATTATCATGCCGGCTTGCATGATATCTATGCGGACGAAACCCTGTTTGTGAATGCACCGGCTTTCTGTGAAGCGCCCTTTTCGTTTCTTGAAATCGAGCTGGATGCACAGGGACAGGCGCAAACCGCGCTCCACACGCTTGCGATGCCGAAAAAACTACAATGTTTTGATACGCACATGCACACGCAACTGGCCTATTGCAGTGACGATGTGGATGCCAAGACCAACATCGCGCTCATGCAGGCATTCGGTTTGGCTGGCATTGCACTGACCGAGCACTCGGGACACCTGTATTTTTCGCGCCAACAATACCGAAAGCGCAACTGTTTTCGCGAGGGCATGCCGTCGGCGCAGGCGGATGAGAACCGGATGCAGACATATCTTGACCTGAAAACGGAATTGGCGCAAGAGCACGTTCTTTTCGGACTGGAGGCTGATTGTGATTTCCAGGGCAACTTGCTCATAGCCCCGCAGGATCGTAAGCATTTCCCGCACATTGTGGGGGCTGTACATGCGTTGCCGCATGTCCCGGATGATCCGGGCCTGGCGCACACTGTGCATGATGATTTTTTGTTCCTGACGGAAAAAATCCTGCAGCAGGGTGTGGTGTCGCTGGCACATCCCTTCCGGATATTCCGGCGGTCCAAACTGCCGACACCGGAAGAGCTGTTTGTGCCGATGGCAGAGTTGCTGCGACAATATGGGGTTGCGGCCGAGATCAACTTTCACACGAATGAGCCGCCGGTGGCCTTCATCCGCACCTGCCTGGATCGGGGCGTCAAGTTCACGCTCGCCAGTGATGCGCACGACCTGTCGGAAATCGGCGATTTCGCCTACCATATAGCCTTGTTGCAGGAGGCCGGCTTTGATGGGGATCTGGCTGATATCATCCAACCTCCGGGGGTGGGCTAAAGGGCCCTTCAGGGCCGGGTGTACGGTTGACGTCCGAAGGTGAAACCCGGTCAGGGCACGAACTACAAAGGGAGGCGGGGATTGCTAGGAAAGGTTGGACCTGCTAGCGTACGGGCATGCGAATCGTGATAACAGCCGGGCCAACCCGGGAATATGTGGATCCCGTACGGTTTCTGAGTAATCGCTCTACCGGACGGATGGGGTATGCCCTGGCGGCGGCTGCGGTTGCGGGTGGTCATACGGTTACCTTGATCAGCGGGCCGGTTGCGCTGGCGGCACCGGATCATGTGCGGCTGGTTCCCGTCGTCAGCGCGGCCGATATGCTGGATGCGGTTTTGCGGGAACTACCAGCGTGTGAGGTGTTGATCATGTGTGCGGCGGTTGCCGACTGGCGGCCTCGCACGATAGCAGCTCATAAATGCAAAAAGGATGAGATGCCGGATACGCTGTTGCTGGAGCGCACGGCGGATATTCTCGAGGCGGTACAGCAACAGCGGAGCGCAGGGCAGGTGATTGTGGGGTTTGCGGCTGAAACGTCGGATCTTCTGCAGCATGCCCACTCGAAACTGGTACGCAAGGACCTGGATATGATTGTGGCGAATGACGTTAGCCGTGCAGATGCCGGCTTCGAGGCGGAGACGAATGCGGTACTGCTGCTCGAGCGCGAGGGTGGTACAACGGAATGCCCCTTGCAGTCCAAGGCCACCATTGCCCGTCAGATCCTGGCTCGCGTGGAAGCACTGCATGCAAGCCGAGCCGCAGATATAACAAGCAAGCAAGAAAGAAGGAGCTGAGGATGAAGATAGCAGTTAATCAGGAACATCTGCCGGAAGAGATGATCCGGCGCGAAATGCAAACCTGGCAGCAACAACATCCGGGGGCGAGCGAGGTAGCCGCGTTTGAGGCGGTGAGCCAACGGATGATCGAGTGGACCCTGATCCGGCAAGCAGCGGAAAAACAGATTACGGTGACGCCGGAAGAGGTGGAGATGGGCTTCCAGGTGCTGTGTAAGCAACATGGCGGGCAAGAAGCCTTTTTGAAACGTTTCGGATTAAAGGCTGGTGCGGTAGATCATGTCAAGGAAGACGTGAAGCGCCATCGACAGTCTACCAAGCTGCTGGACGGGTTGGTTGCGGATGTGGCAGCCCCGATGGATACAGATGTGGAGGCATACTATTATGCCCACCCGGAAACCTTTCTGCATCCGGAGACGGTCCATGCTGCCCATATCGTGAAACACCCGAAACAGGAGGCCGAGGAAGAGGCGGCAGCCACCGAGCTGACGAGCCTGCGAACGCGCCTGCTGGCAGGGGAAGACTTCTTGACCGTGGCGCATGAGGCATCTGATTGCAATGACAGCTCTCCCGATCTGGGAACGTTCCCGCGCGGAAAGATGGTACCCGAATTCGAGTTGGTTGTGTTTTCCATGCAGCCGGGCGAGATTTCCCCCGTCTTCAAAACCCCGTTTGGCCTGCATGTCGCAACCGTGCTCGGCCGCAACGAAGCGGTTGCGATGACGCTGGACGAAGCCAAACCGCACATACAAAAGCGGTTGGAGGAAGATGCCAAAAACGAGACCATCCGCACCTGGGTGCAGGCGCAAAGGGAAACGGCTGATATTGCGCTGCAACCGCCTGCTCCAGCGGACTGATGTGCGTGCGGATATCGCGGACTACCCCATGTTTGGGTACGGTCAAACGTTTTGTGGCAAGCGTATAGGGCGAAGGCGAACGAGAGAGTACGGCGAAAGAGTAAGGTTGTTGGAATGAATGTATATCTGGTTGCGGTTCTGGTTTTGTTGGTTGCTGACTGGGTCATGGAGGTGATAACCGAAACACTGAACCTGCGGGCAGCCACACCGCAGATCCCGGGTGACATGGCCGACGTCTACGATCCGGACCGCTATGCGGAGTCGCAGCGCTATTTGCACGATAATACGCGCTTTGCCTTGCTCCAATCGACGGTTATGCTGGTCTTGTTGGTAGGGTTTATTCTGGCCGGTGGGTTTGCCTGGCTGCATCGTGTTGCGGCGCAGGTATCGGAGGTCATGATCCTGCAGGGACTGGTTTTTACCGGCATCCTGGTGCTTCTAGGCAAGCTGGTCGGGCTGCCGTTCCAGCTCTATGATACGTTTGCGCTTGAAGCCCGCTACGGGTTTAATCGCACGACGCCCAAAACCTTTGTCCTGGATCAGGTCAAGGGCCTACTGCTGATGGCTGTACTTGGTGGTCCGATCCTGGCCTTGATCTTGTGGATCTTCCAGGCGGTTCCCCTGGCCTGGTTCTGGGCATGGGCCGCGTTGGCGGTTGTGCAACTGGCCCTCCTCTACATTGCCCCCGTTGCCATTCTGCCGCTGTTTAACACATTCACGCCTCTGGAAGAGGGTGAACTGCGGGATGCCATCGAATCCTATGCCAAAGAACAGAACTACAACATCAGTGGCATCTTCAAGATCGATGGATCGCGCCGTTCCTCGAAAAGCAATGCCTATTTTACCGGGCTGGGGAAGACGAAGCGCATTGCCCTGTTCGATACGCTGATTGCGCAGCACACGACAGACGAGCTGGTTGCCATTCTGGCACATGAGGCCGGGCATAGCCGGCTGGGACATATTATCAAGAACATTGGGATGTCGCTGCTGACGTCCTTGCTGATGTTTGCCTTGCTGGGCCTTGCTGTTCGACAGCCAGGGCTCTACGAGGCATTCGGACTGCAGGGAACCCCGCTGTATGCCGGGCTCGTCTTTTTCGGGTTTCTCTATACCCCGATCAACATGCTGCTCGGCATCGTGGGGAACTATATCTCGCGTAAGCATGAATACGAGGCAGATCGGTTTGCCGCTCGTACCACGCAAGGCCCTGAAGCACTGGTAACAGCGCTGAAAAAGCTCACGGCGCACAATATGGGCAATCTTACGCCACATCCCTTTAAGGTGTTTGTTGCGTATAGTCACCCTCCCTTGCGCGCACGCATACGTGCCCTGCGGGGCGTGGGACAGGCCCGCGGATTGCATGCCTAGCCCGCTGTATGCCATCTTGCGCCAAGGATTCTGGCCCCGTGCGCTGACTGTGGATTCGTGCTTGGCATGTTGCCATCTTCCGATACAATGCCCTACATATAATGATTGGGGTATTGACCATTAAGGGTAGGAGAAGAACATGACAGAAGTGCAAACGGTGATTCAGAATGCAGGCGAATGGGTGTTGACCGATGGATGGAAGATTCTGCTCATCCTTGTGGGGGCTGCGGTTGCCATTAAGGTTGCCCGTCTATTGGTTGCAAGTATCATGCAGCGTTTTGAAACGGATGAAGATGGCAAGACCTACACCGCAAAGCTGCGCCCGATGTTGTACAACATCGTCCGGGGCATGGTCATATTGCTGGCCCTTGGCTTCCTGCTGGATACACTGGGATTCGACTGGGCTTCCTTCCTGCAGACGCCTATCGGGCTATGGCTGGTGGGGAGCGGCCTCAAAATCCTGCTGGTGGTGGCAATTACCGCCCTGCTGATGAAGCTGATATCGGTGGTCCTGGATCATACCTTTGCACGGATGAGCCGGAACCACGATGATGAGATGCTCAAGCGGTCGGAGACCCTCAAGGTCGTCGTGCGCAACTTCCTGCATATTGTCCTGGTTGTCGCAGCGCTGATGATGGTGCTGGAGAATCTGGGGCTGGATATCGGCCCGGTTTTGGCGAGTGCCGGTGTGCTGGGCCTTGCTATCGGTTTCGGTGCACAACAACTGGTGCGCGATATCATCAATGGTTTTTTTATTCTGCTGGATGACCAGATCCGGGTTGGGGATGTCGTCAGTATCGCCGGGCAGGGCGGTCTCGTGGAAAGTGTGAACCTCCGCCTGACCAAGTTGCGGGATTTGTCCGGTAATGTCCATTTTGTGCGCAATGGCGAGATTACGGTTGTGACCAATATGACGAAGGAATACTCCCGCTACGTCTTTGACGTTGGCATTGCCTATCGTGAGGATGTCGATCAGGTCATTGGGGTCTTGCAGGAAATTGATGAAGGCCTGCGCGGCGATGCGGAATATGGACAGCATATACTCGAGCCGTTGGAGATACTGGGGCTGGATCGCTTTGACGATTCTGCCGTGATTGTGCGTGTGCGCACGAAGACCAAGCCGATCCGCCAGTGGGCGGTCGCCCGCGAGTTCAATCGCCGCATGAAGAAACGCTTCGACGAGCTGGGTATCGAGATTCCATTCCCGCATGTTACGCTATACATGGGGCAGGACAAGGATGGCAGCGCACCGGCCATGAACGTGCGGCAATATAGCGAACGCTAATTCGGCAGGAACAGATCAATAAGCAGTGCACCTACACTGAGCAGCCAAATGAAGGTGTAGTTGAACAATTCCTTGGAGCGCAGGATGGAATGCAGGATGTAGAGGGTTGCCTCCTGGGCTTGCGGATCCGCAAACCGGGCAGCCGATACATGCTCAACGAGATTTTGTGATCGGATCAGGTGCCGGCGCCGATATCCGATCCAGACCCGGTACCCGAAAAACAGGACATAGCAGGCCATGGCAAACCGCCATAACCAAAGGGCGGCATGGGCGTCGTAGCGCGTAACAAAAGCCAGCAGACGCACGCTGGATGCACCGATCAAGCCAATCCAGAAGAACCCCAGCACCATCCACGGCGGCATCACTTTAAAGGGGGTAGGGTTCATGTTGCTGCGCTTTCCGGGGTGATCTCAACTTGGTAGATAGGTTTGTTCTGTGACTTTATTGCCAACGCGTCGTGTTTTTCAGGCCAGCGGGAAGAGGGTGGATGCCGTGTGTGCCTCGGCGAAGCGTGCCTGCATGCATTGCACGACCTCGGGAAAGGCAGCGGCAATATTATCCTGTTCACCCGGATCCTGCTCAAGGTCATACAGTTCCAAGGGCCGTGCGGTATCGGGTCCGCCCGTTTTCAGGGCTTTGAAATTGCCACTTCGAATAGCCTGTAAGGGGGTGGATTCAAGAAATTCCCAGTATAGGTAGGCATGCTGGGGTTGTGGCTGCCCAAGCAATTCGGGCAGCAGGGAAATACCATCGGTCTCCGCGGGCACCTCGACCCCGGCCATCTCGCAAAACGTTGGTAGCATGTCCCAAAAGGCGGAGACATGCGCCGAGTGGGAGCCGGCCTGTACGGTGCCGGGCCAGCGCACCAGCAGGGGCACGCGGATCCCTCCTTCGTACAGGTCCCGTTTCAAGCCCCTGAAAGGCCCGTTGCTATTCCAGAAGGCAGGATCATGCCCACCCTCCCGGTGGGGTCCATTGTCGCTCGTGAACATCACGACGGTATTGTCCGTGAGGCCAAGTGTATCCAGAAGATCAAGGATACGGCCCACATCGTTATCGAGCTGTTCGAGCATGGCCGGGAATGCAGCAACGGGGTTGGTTACGTCCGGCCCCGCATAGGTGCCGATCCGATCCTCAAAGGCGGGAAACTGCTTGCGGTATTTATCGTGCAAATCCTTGTGCGCATGCATGGCGGCATGCGGGATTGTGACGGGAATATAACAGAAGAAGGGGTGGTCTTGATTGTTTTGGATAAAGCGCAGGGCGGCCTCCATGATCAGGTCGTGGGAGTAGGTTTTCCCGTCTAGTGGCACCTTTTGGTCTTGATGCCACAAGTAATCCGGGTAATAGGAGTGCGCCAGTCGCTGGCAGTTGTACCCGAAGAATTCATCAAAGACCTGAACCGGATCACTGGTGGAGCCAGGGCCTCCGAGCCCCCATTTCCCGAACATGCCGGTCGTGTACCCGGCCTGCTTCAGCAGCGCAGGAACCGTAACGGTTCCCGGGGCAAGGGGGGCTTGTCCTTCCGGTTTCTGTTCATAATTCCCGCGGATCTGGGCATGCCCTGTATGTTGTCCGGTTAGAAGCGCACAGCGCGAGGGGGCACAGACCGTGCTCCCGGCATAATGATCACTGAAGCGCATCCCCGTTTCAGCCATTCGATCGATGTGCGGCGTCGTGAATTTTGTCTGCCCGTAGCAGCTGATATCCCCGTACCCAAGATCATCGGTCAGGATATATATAATATTGGGCTTGCTGCCCTTGGCGTTCGGGACTTGTGATGCATTTCTGCGATGCGACATAACTACTGCTCCTTTATGGCCTGGATCGAGCGGCCGTTTTCATGTCCCCATCCGATACGTTCCGGCGGACGTTTGCTGCTGCAAAAGGACACCCTGCGGCAAAGAGAAAACCCTAAGCTAGCTTCCCCATGTTTTCAACGTCAATCCAACCCAACGCACACGTTCCCATTGGCACACGGAAGGCGGCGTGGTACCGTACCCTTGTTTCAGACCATGGGAAAGGCACATGTTACAGGGGTTCGCGTGAGACAACAAATAGGCAAAGACAGGTTGCATATAGCTGCGATAGAAACGTTTTATGGCGGCTCGCATAGGGTATTCCTGGATGGCTTGATGCAGCACTCACGTCACGATTTCACTTTGTTCGCGTTGCCGGATCGAATGTGGCGATGGCGCATGAAAGGCGGTGCGGCCGAGATCATGCAGGACATCCGCGATCTCGCGGCATTTGATGCTGTGTTTGTTACCAGTCTCTGTAATGTGGCAGAGCTGAAAGCCCTGGCAGGCCCGTCCTGCCCGCCCATTGTGCTTTATGCACATGAAAATCAGCTTACATACCCGAAGGGCCCATACCAGAAGCGAGATTTGCAAACAGAGTGGATTGACTTCATGAATACCGTCACCGCAGACCGCGTGGTCTATAATGCAAACGTGCATCGCGAGCGGTACCACGAAGCACTTCAGGTCTTTCTCGAAGAAATGCCCCGCGCGACCCTAGCACCCGCATACTGGCTCCAACGGGGCCGGGATCGATCCATGGTCCTACACCCCGGAACCGATACACCTGACGCGATGTCCCGCCGTTGCGCCTCCTCGTCCGGTCGGCCCTGCATCCTGTGGAATCACCGTTGGGAGCATGACAAGCACCCCGTACTCTTCCTCAAAACACTGCTGCGCTGCATGGAGGCCGGATATGCGTTCGACGTCATCTTGCTGGGCGAATCCCCTCCCGCTTCCAAGGAAAAATATCAGCCGCTCATCGCGCAACTCGGTGATCGTGTCATCCATCAGGGCTATGCCGAATCACGCAATACGTATTTTTCGTTGCTGGCGTCGGCCGATATCGTCATCAGTACCGCCCGGCAGGAAAACTTCGGGTTATCTGTAGTTGAAGCCATCCAGTGCGGCTGTTTTCCGTTGCTGCCCCACCGGCTCTCCTACCCGGAGGTGATTCCGTCGGCCTATCATGCGGATGTCTTGTATGCTACCGACCAGGATCTGTTCCCGCGGCTGACGGTGCTGCTAGATCAAAAGGGATACCGGAACAAGGAGGTTTGCCGGCACCTAATCAAGCACCGCTGGGAACATTGCATCGATGCCTATGACGCCCTGTTCCGCGAGCTTGTGGCCAGTTGACGCCGTGACGCCGTGACCTCATGACGCCGGTTGACGGCTTGACCCCGCCCGCCGCAGGCAGTAGTCTGGCAGCGTCACGCAGGCAAGATCCCCACCAAACGAAAGGTCCGTTGGCGGCGGCAAGTGCCCTCTTTGGCTGTTTTGTGTGTTTTTCTGCTTTGCGGGGATGGTGGGTTTCGCGTAGCGTGTCAGGGATCGGTCCGAATGGTGGGTATAGGCAGGCCTTATACTACTGGAACAAAGAAAGGCAGGAAGACACAATGACAAACCGTGAACGGGCATTGGCCGTTTTGCGCTATGAATCCTACGACCGCTTACCCTTGGTTCATTTCGGGTACTGGCGCGAGACATTGCAGAAGTGGGCGGAGGAAGGACACATCTCCGAGGCGTTGGTCAAGGCGCATGGGGATGGGAACCCGGCCGATTACGAGTTGAACGAGATGCTGGGCTGGGACTTCAACTGGCAGTGCATGTTTTCGCCGAATAATGGGTTGCAGCCGGCCTTTGAGCATAAGGTGATTGAGACGTTCGAGGATGGTACAAAGCATGTGATGGATCAAAATGGCGTAGTCCTGTGCCAGAAACCCGGTGCGGGCAGCATACCGGCTGAGATCAGCCATACGCTGACGGATCGGCAAAGCTGGGAGGAGCAGTACAAGTTCCGGTATGCCTGGGACGAGAAGCGGGTGACGAATGCCCGCGTCCTGGTCCATGATCATATGGAGCGGTTTGCTGAGGGCGGTCTTGCTTTTCTCAAAGCCAATGAACGCGATTATATGTATGGGCTGCATGCCGGAAGCCTATTCGGTAATATCCGCAACATCGTCGGCGTTGAGGGTAGCAGCTATATCTACTGCGATGACGAGGACCTCTATGATGAGATCATCGACACCAATGCCGAGCTCTGCTACCAGAACGTGAAGTATACCCTCGAAACCGGTGCCAGATTCGATTTTCTGCATTTCTGGGAAGATATTTGCTTCAAGAATGGGCCCCTGGTGATTCCGTCGGTATTCGACGAGAAGGTGGGGCCGCACTACAAGCGAATCACGGATCTTGCCCATGCGCATGGCATCGATATCGTATCGCTGGACTGTGATGGCATGATTGACTCGCTGATTCCGACCTGGCTGTCGAACGGTGTCAACACCATGTTCCCGATCGAGGTCGGAACCTGGGATGCCAGTATCGCGCCTTGGCGCGAGCAGTATGGCAAGGATTTGCTGGGGGTCGGCGGCATGAACAAAAACGTGTTTGCCAAGGACCGTGCGGCGGTGGATGCGGAAGTGGAGCGCCTCCAGCGGCTGGTGGCACTCGGGGGATATATCCCCTGTCCGGATCACCGCATCCCGCCCGGTGCAGAATGGGATCTCGTGCAGTATTACTGCCAGAAGATGCGCAATGGCTAGTGCGGTCTGGCGCAGCTGCCCGGCAGGTCTAGCCAGGAATTGTATGAACAAAAAAACGGTTCTGTCCGCCGTGACAGAACCGAATGCAGAAATGGGGAGAAGATGAAGCGTCCGAATATCATGATTGTACTGATGGATGACATGGGGTTCTCGGATCCGGGGTGTTATGGCGGCGACATCGATACGCCGAATATCGATCGTCTGGCGGAGCGAGGCATTCGATATACCCAGTTCTACAGTACGCCGCGCTGCTGGCCGACACGCTCGTCCACCTTGACAGGCTACTATGCCCCGCAGATTTGCATGGACCCGCCGGAGCGTAATTACCGCGCCACCTGGCAGCGGATGATTCCGCACTACCTGCAGCCGCAAGGGTATCGTAGCTACCATTCTGGCAAGTGGCACGTGATGAACACGCATGATCCCGAAGCGGATGGTGGGTTTGATAAGAGCTGGGGCTATGAGATCGAGCAGTTTAATCATTTCTTTCACATGGAGAATGGCGAGACGAAATACTCGGCAGAGGCGATCACGGATCATGCCCTCGCGTGTTTGCAGGAGCACCAGCAGGAATGCCCGGATACCCCGTTTTTCCATTATGTCTGCTATACCACCCCCCATTTTCCCGTGCAGGCGGAGCAGGCGGACATTGACAAGTACCGGGATCGGTATCTGGAGGGCTGGGATGTCATGCGCCAGCGACGATATGAACGCATGCGGGACATGGGGTTGATCGATTGTGCCTTATCGGACCGTGAGCCCCAGGTGCCGGCCCCGCATTATCTGGCGAAAAAGGAAGAGTGGGGTGCAGAGTATGGGCCGGGTGAGGTCGAATATGCCGTGGCGTGGGATTCGCTGACGGAGGAACAGAAGCAATTCCAGGCAACCAAAATGGCGATTCATGCGGCGATGGTGGACCGGACGGACCGTGAGATTGGCCGGATTCTGGCGCAGCTCGAATCGATGCAGGTTCTGGATGATACGTTGATCCTGTTTTTTTCGGATAATGGGTGTAGCGCGGAGCTCATGATTCGCGGGAAAGGGCATGATCCGGATGCCTTACCGGGATCGGAGTTTACGCACCTGTGTCTTGGTCCGGGATGGTCCACCTGCTCGAATACGCCGTTCCGGCGCCATAAGATCTGGGCGCATGAAGGCGGTATCTCCACGCCACTGATTGCGTGCTGGCCGAATGGTATTCGGGATGGGGGGGCACTGCGGCATGATGTCGGCCATATTATTGATTTTCTGCCGACGTTTGTCGAGCTGGCGGGTGGCGACCCTGCCAATATCGAGTTGCCGCCCGGGGCACCCGCGTTACCGGGCCGGAGCCTGGTGCCTGGCTTTGCGCAGGATGGTGTGCTGCAGCATGAGCATATCTACTTCCACCACCAGGGAAATCGGGCCATGCGGGTCGGGAACTGGAAACTGGTCAATGAGGGGCTTACGGATAAAGGTTCTCCCGAGGATCGGTGGGCGCTATATGACCTGTCGAAGGATCGCTGCGAAATGGTGGATCTGGCAGGGCAGGAACCGGAGGTATATCAATCCCTGATCCAGCGCTGGCAGACCTGCGAGGAGACCTACCGGCATACACCCGATGAGAACAATGCCCTGGCCGACTGAAAGCCTGTGTGTGAGATATGCAACCATCCGCAAGATATACGGTCATGCCGCGGCCACTGGTGGAATACGAAGATCCACCCGCACGAATAGCGGTGTTGCCGGGCGGGGGGCTGTTGCTGGATTATGCACGGGCTGCCTTCGGGACGCTGCTTGTTCCGTCAACGGCGATCCCTGAAAATGGGTCGCTGGTGCTGCATCTGGGGGAGAAGCTCCTGCCGGATGGGCGGTTGGATCGCGAGCCGCCGGGCTGCATCCGCTATGTGTGCATAGTGCCGTCACCGGATGCGAACCAATCTGTTACGCGAATTCGGATTCCGCCCGATACGCGCAACACGGGACCACTGGCGATCAAGATGCCGGAGCGTATCGGGGAGGTGTTCCCGTTCCGGTATGTGGAGATCGAAGGAGCGGGGGCATTGGATCCTGCTACGGTGCGTCGCGTGCGCGTCCAGTATCCGTTTGATGATGCCGCCGCGGGTTTTGCTTCGTCGGACCCGGTGCTGTGTGCCGTCTGGGATCTGTGTGCCTACAGCATCAAGGCTACAACGTTCTGTGGCGTGTATGTGGACGGGGACCGGGAGCGCATTCCCTATGAGGGAGATGCCTATATCCAGCAACTCGGGCATTACTGCCTGGATACCGATACCGCGCTGGCGCGTTACAGCCATGAGTACTTGCTACAGCATCCCACGTGGCCGACGGACTGGCAACTACATAGCGTACCCATGGCTTGGATGGATTATCTCTACTCCGGACAAACCGATTCGTTGCAGGCTTTTTATCCGGATTTGTGTGCCAAGACACTGATAGAGCTGGCGCGGCCGGATGGATTGATCTGTGTTGCGGAGGGACGCCACAACGAGGATCTGCTCCAACGCCTGCATTTCGGGTTGGAGCGTGATCCGTCCGGCCAGGGTATCCGGGATCTGGTGGATTGGCCTCCGGCACGATTTGCGGCGGACGGTGGGAGTGGGGAGCGCGATGGCCACGAGATGTGTGCCGTCAATACGGTGATCAATGCCCTGCACGTACGGGCGCTGCGCATGATGTCCGGCATTGCCCGGGCTCTGGGGCAGACGGCCGACGCAAAACGGTTTCGGCAGCAGGCGGAGCTTGCCACGGCTACCATCAACCGCCTTTTGTATGATGCTGCGCGTGGTGTGTACGTGGATGGCGAAGGTGCCGGGCATGCATCCCTGCATAGCAATATGTTTATGCTGGCGTTTGAACTGGTTCCTGCGGAACGCGTGCCCTCGGTGCTGGCATTTGTCAAATCGCGTGGCATGGCCTGCAGTGTGTATGGGGCCCAATACCTACTGGAGGCCCTGTATCTGCATGGGGAAGCGGAATATGCGCTGGCACTGCTCACCGCCCGTCATGACCGCAGTTGGTGGCATATGATCGAGCTGGGCTCGACCATGACGCTGGAGGCATGGGACTTGAAATATAAGGGCAATCTGGACTGGAATCATGCCTGGGGGGCGGTTCCTGCTAATATCATTCCGCGATATTTGGTGGGCATACGTCCGCTGGAGCCGGGATTTCGCAAGGTGCTGATTCAGCCTCAACCCGCAACGCTGCGATCAGTAACAGCGACGCATCCCTCCCCGCTGGGACCCATCCGGGTACAGATTGAACAAGAACCCGGCCAGTGTTGGCGCATGGATTTGGCGCTGCCGCCGGAGCTACAGGCCGAGGTGCGCCTTCCGCCGGAGTTGACCGGGGCCGGTGCGCTCCGTATAGATGGTGAAAGCGCGGATGTCATCCGGACGGATGGTACGGGCGGTAGGCTGGAACCGCTGACCAAACAGGGGCCGGGGCGCTTCCGGTTTGAATGGGTTGTGTAAACGTTCTCGTAATCCTACATAGGGTGTTTATATTGTGGCCATAGGAAAGCGAAACAACTACATATTTGGGTCAAATTGAAGTTACAGACTAGGAGTTGGCATGCTGTGGATATTGTTGGTGCTGGTTGTGCTGTGCCTGATGGCGTTGGGGGTGCTGGTGCTCCAGCAACGGCGGGATGCCCCGGATCGTGCCGCCTTGCTCCGGCTGCAGGCACAGGAATCGCAATGGCAGAAAACCGAGGCCAAGGTCGAGGAGCAGGCCCGCGAGCTGGAGCGGCTGCGCGTGGAGAATGCGCGCTTGCTCAGTCGGCTTGAGCATGAGCAGCAGCAGGGCAGCGAGAAGATACAACTGCTCCAGAAGGCCGAAACCCGTCTGAAGACCGAATTCGAAAATCTGGCGAACCGGATTTTCGAGCAGCGCGAGAAGGTGGGGGCGGACGCGCAGCAGACGCGGATGTCGGCGATACTGGAGCCGTTCAAGCAGCAACTGGATGCCTTCCGTAAGCGCGTGGAGGATGTGCATCGGAGCGAGACGGAGCAGGCTGGCCGCCTGATGGAGCAGGTGCGGCAGTTGCAGAGTCTCAGCAACCAGGTCAGTGCGGATGCAAACCAGCTTGCCTTGGCGATCAAGGGCGAATCCAAGCGGCAGGGGGACTGGGGCGAGGTGATTGTCGAGCGGATGCTCGAGGCGTCCGGTCTGACGCTGGGGCGGGAATACAGCCGCCAGGTTTCGGTGCGTGCGGAGGAGGGCCAGCTACAACGACCGGATTTTGTGGTACATCTGCCCGGCAACAAGGCGGTGGTGCTGGATGCCAAGGTTTCGTTGACGGCGTATGAACGGTACTGCCACGAGGAGGATGAGACGCAACGCGAGGCAGATCTGGCGGCACATGTGCGTTCCGTGCGCCAGCATATGGAGGAACTCCAGCGCAAGCGCTATGATACGTTGCTGGGGAATCGGACGCTTGATTTTGTGATCATGTGCATCCCCGTGGAGCCCGCCTATCAGGCTGCACTCCAGGCAGACCCGGAGCTGCTGTATACGCAGGCCCGCACCCAGGTCGTGATTACGGGACCGGCGACGCTGATGATTACGCTTAAATTGATTGCGCAGATCTGGCGGCGGGAGAACGAGAACCGCAACGCGGAAAAGATTGCGGAACGGGCGGGCCGGATGCATGACCAGATTGTGCGGGTGTATGAGTCGGTGGCAGACATCAAGCGCTGGCTGGAGAATGCAACCGGTGCCACCGATACAGCCCTCAAACGAATCCAGGATGGTCGGGGTAATCTACTGGGGCGGGCGCACGAGCTCAAAGAGCTGGGGGCCAAGGTCTCCAAGGAACTGCCGGCGGCATTCGAACAGGCGGAGGATCCGGTGAGCGATGAGGCAGCACCACAACTGGCGGCCGGAAATGGCCCGGAAGAAACTGCGGCAGACAACGAAGGGGCATGACATCCGGACTATGTGATTATTGGGTAATCGTCGGCCTATACCTATGAATCGCTGGTGAAGGCGGTGAATCTGGTGCGGCAGGGTGCCCGGCTGATTGGTACGAACCCTGACCTGACTGGCCCGG
>CAZRCN010000012.1:15778-32753 GCA_964598575.1 uncultured Victivallales bacterium
CCGGAGGAGATCGGGCATTATGCCTATCGCCCCGGCATCGTCCTGGATGGCGTCGACGCAATTCTCCCGTCGTGAGACAAGAGTGAGAAGTGCCTGTAATGGATTCGGCCCAACGACCGCTTGCCCTGCCCACCGCTAGCGACCTGTAAGGGGTGCGGCTGGCGAACCGAATGAATCATAAGCATGGATATGAAGATAAGTTGAAAGTACAGGCAACGTATATGAAGCACAAAGGCATAGGTAGCATGATCGTGGGGGTTGTTTTGCTAGGCGCGCTCTTGCACGTGTATGCACAAGCAGAAGAGGAGAAGGAAAACATGCAGGAATCGATTGTATTGGGTGGTGGCTGTTTCTGGTGCCTGGACCCCGTGTTCGCAATGGTGCCGGGCGTAGAGAGCGTGGTCGTCGGGTATAGTGGCGGCAAGACCAAGAATCCTGATTATCGAGCCGTTTGCACCGGCCGCACCGGCCACGCCGAGGTGTTGCAGGTGCAGTTTGATCCGGACCGGGTAGCGCTGTCGGAGCTCCTGGATCTGTTCTGGAAGATGCATGACCCCACCACCCTGAACCGCCAGGGCGCCGATGTAGGTACCCAGTACCGATCCGTGATTTTCTACACGAATGAGACCCAGAAACACGTTGTCGAGGCATCGGTCAAAAAGGCCCAGGAAGCCTTTCGCGATCCGATCGTGACCGAGGTTGCACCGCTGGATGTGTTTTATGCGGCGGAGGACTACCATCAGGACTATTTTGCCAACAACCCACATGCCGGATACTGCCAGATGGTGATTGCGCCCAAGGTCCGGAAGGCCAAACAGTATTTGTCGGAGTGATATTGCTGCTCGGGGGGGTTGCATCCCGGCGCGTTTTTGTGGATACTGATGACGTGGTTACACGGAAGATATCAGCGCATGGGGCGAAAAACACGTCTTCGAGTAAGGGGGAAGCATGAGTTGGGAATCACTGGAGCAGATGGAACAAACGGTGCGTGATGCCAAGGCAATGGATCCGGCGGTACGAACGGAATTGCTGGAGCGGATTGCCGCGCTGAAACAGGAAATCCCGCATCTGGGCGATGCGCATGCCGAGAAGATTGCCGGTTTGGCGGGTGCTGCCGCACAGGAAGCCACCCGGCACGAGCAGGACCCCGCGCTGCTGGAGGAAGCCGTACGGCATTTGTCCGATGCGGTCAAGGAACTGGAAGTCGAGCATCCGCGTACGGTAGAAATTGTCAACGGCATCTGCACCATGCTTTCCAATCTCGGTATCTAGCTTTTATCCAAAAAACATCTTGTGCTCATGATTTGCTAACAATCAACCGCTAGCTTGCCTCTCGTTGGAACGGGGTAGTGCGCACCGCAGAGGGGGTCTTTGCGAGGCAGCTACCGATAAAACAGGAACGGGAGAAGAGCACATGCAAGAGAGAAAACGATGGACGGCGGGCGTACTGCTTGCCACGACGGTAACGATGATGACCCTGTCTGCTCGCGGGCAGGTTACGGTGGATGAAAATCTGCCGGAGTACAAGCCCGTGGCAGGTGTGTCGGGGAACCTCAAGAGTGTAGGGTCCGACACGATGAACAACATGATGACGTTGTGGGCCGAAGGCTTTCTGGGGTTCTACCCGAACGTCCAGGTCGAGATTGAAGGCAAGGGCTCGGGAACGGCACCACCGGCCATGGTAAGCGGGACCTCTCACTTCGGCCCCATGAGCCGCCAGATGAAGGGCAAGGAACTCGACGAGTTCGAGAATCGCTATGGATACCCGGTCACGGGCGTGCCGACGTCGGTAGACATGCTGGCGGTGTATGTGAACAAGGACAACCCGATTACGGGCATGACCCTGCATCAGGTGGATGCCGTGTTTTCTAAGACGCGTCGCGGGGGTCACAGCGAAGACATCACACGCTGGGGGCAGTTGGGCCTCACGGGTGCATGGGCGAATCGTCCGATCTCGCTCTATGGCCGTAACAGCGCATCCGGCACCTATGGGTACTTCAAGAAGAATGCCTTGTTTGGTGGCGATTACAAGGACCAGGTCAAGGAACAGCCCGGCAGCTCCTCGGTTGTACAGGGTGTTGCCAGTGAGATCAACGGGATCGGATACTCGGGGATTGGCTACAAGACCGCCGATGTTCGTGCCGTTCCCCTGACGGATGATCCGGATGGCAAACCTGTGCCTGCCACGGCAAAGTATGCCTATTCCGGCGACTACCCGCTGGCTCGCTACTTGTACCTCTATGTGAACGCAAAGCCCGGCAGTGAGCTGGACCCCGTTCGCAAGGAGTTCCTGAAGTATGTCTTCAGCAAGCAGGGGCAGACTGCCGTATTGCGCGACGGCTACTATCCGATTGACGCGAATGTTGCCCGTCGGTCACTCAAGGCGGTTGGCATTACACCAGACTTCTAACAGAAGCCGGGTTCGGTGCGCGGCAGGGATGCGGATTCCCCTGTCGCGCCCTTTCCCGTGCTGGTGGGGCAGCAGAGTCCCCCCTCCGGCACCGGAAAGGGCTGGCATCAGGCTCTCATTCAGGATATGAATCGACTGGTTTGAGAGCTGGGAGGTAGGGAAACGCCGGTTCATGCGTGCCCTTCTGGTTGGGGGTGGCAGCAACGTGGCAAAACAGGTTGTGGCTTTATTATGACTAAGGATACAAATACGAACAGCTTTACGGGGCGTCAGCGTACGCGCAAGACGCATTGGAGCATAAAAGTCAAGGATCGCCTGGCGCATGCCATTATCACCATCGGCGGCCTCGGGACGATTGTGGCCGTATCGACGGTATGTGTATTCCTGGTGGCTGTTGTGCTGCCCTTGTTCCGGCCACCGCAGCAGGAGCAGGTCTCGGAAATTCCTTTGCCACGGCCAGCAGAAGGCGGCGCGGAACAGCTTCCGGTTCATCTGGCCGTGGACGACTACAACCTGATGGCATGGTCGGTGTTTGCTGATGGTGTGGTCCGCAAGATCCGGCTCGACAATGGCGAGCTCCTGGATGAAGTGCCGCTGGCGGAGGGGGATGTTACGCTCACGGCCTGGAGTTTCCCGCAGCGCAGCGACATGGCCGTGCTGGGATATTCGGATGGCTCCGTACGCTACGCCCACATCCGGTTTGATCTTCGCTTTATGGATGTAGAGGATGCCCCGCCCGCACTACAAGGGTTGGAGGTCGGGGAAACGGCTACGTACCGGAAGGGGCTGGTGCAGATGACGCCGGAACAGCAATTGCGGCATGTGACGCTGGCGGTCGAACTGGAGGATCCGGTGCCAACCGGAGCGGATGCGCCGGTTGTGCTCTTGGATCATGCCGGCAGCCCCAACGAGGTCAACTATGCGGCCATGACGGCGGATGGACAAATCTTTATGCAGCGGGCCCGCGGCCGCCGCAACATGCTGACCCGGAAAATTACCTATCGAACAACAACGGGGCCGGTGGCGTACGAGCCACGCTATGCGTTACCCCGCTATCTCTCGTTGACCGGGCTCGGGGATAATTTGTATGTGATTTGGCAGGATGGCATCCTGCAACGGTTCGATACCCGCGATTATAAGAACATTTCGTTGGTGGAGACGGTGGACCTGAGTCCGTCCGCCGGTGTGGAGATTTCTGCCATTGGGAATATGATCGGCAAGACGACCCTGCTGGTTGGCGATACGGCCGGCAATGTGCGCGGTTGGTTCCGGGTCCGTCTGCAGGGGGTTGAGGAAAATCCGGACTTGACCGTCGAAATGCGCACCATCGATTGGGGGCCCGAAGGACGCAATCGGGGGCCGCGACAGGAGGTACGGGTGCGCGAGATCGAGACGCCGGATGATCTGGCTCTGATTCCGGCCCAGACATTACCGGGGCCTGTTCCCACACAGCCGGTCCGGACGCTTTCACCCTCGCAACGCAAGCGCATGTTTGTGGCCGGACATGATGGTGGGCTGGTGCGCCTGCACAATGCCACCGTCGAGCGCCATATCCTGGATGTACAGCTCCCTGATGGAAACCCCATTGTTGTGGCGGCCTTCAATCCGCGCGATGATGGCTTGGTAGCTGTAAGCACGGATCTGTTAGGGTTGTGGCATCTCAGCGTACCGCATTCCGAGGCCACGTGGCGCGGGTATTTTGCGCCTGTCTGGTACGAGGGCTATGCCGAACCACGGCATGTCTGGCAATCTACCGGTGGTACCGATGATTTTGAATCAAAATTCGGCCTGATGCCGCTGATCTTCGGCACCTTGAAGGCAACCGTATACTCCATGCTGTTTGCCATTCCACTGGCTCTGCTGGCAGCCGTGTTTACCAGTGAATTCCTGCCGCCGAAGGCTCGCATGCGCATCAAGCCCACCATCGAGATGATGGCCAGTTTGCCAAGTGTCGTGCTGGGGTTTCTGGCTGGCTTAGTCCTGGCGCAATTCGTCGAGTCGCGTGTGCCTGCTGTCTTGATGGCTTTTATCACCATCCCCATCAGCATGGTGGGGGCTGCCGGGATTTGGCAGATCCTGCCGCGCACCCTGCAACTGCGCTTGCATGCCTGGCGGTTTGCCCTGATGCTCCTGGTCGTTCCGGTCGGGATATGGCTGTCGGCACAGGTGGGCCCGGTCTTTGAGCATGCCTTCTTTGGCGTGCGCATTCTCGATCAGGAGGTGGCGCAGCAGCTCGTTGGCGAAATGGCGCAGGCCAATGTGGAGTACGCGGATGATGGCACCTTGGTGATTCGCGATTTCCGTACGTGGCTGAGTGCACACCGGCAGGATCCCGAAAATCCAACCTTCGAGAGTGCGGCAACGGGCGGCTGGTTGATCCTGTTCTCTCCGCTTGCCCTGCTTGCGGGGGCCTATCTGACGGTGCGGTTCGTGAATCCGTACCTGCTGGATAAGACCCGAGGCTGGACCCGTAATCAGTTTGCCTGGCTGGATCTGGCAAAATTCGTGGGGTGTACGGTGGTGTCACTGTTTGTGGCTTGGTTGCTGGCTCGCGGCTTCGGCGTCTTCTGGGATCCGCGTGGCAGCTACATCGACCAATATGTACAACGGAATGCCTTGGTGGTTGGCTTGATCATGGGCTTTGCCGTGGTTCCGATTATCTACACGATCGCCGATGACGCGCTGGGTGCGGTTCCGCAGCAGCTACGCTCGGCCTCACTGGGGGCAGGTGCCACGCGTTGGCAGACGACCGTTCGCATTATTATCCCCACCGCCATGAGCGGTCTCTTTTCCGCGGTCATGATCGGGTTTGGCCGGGCGGTCGGTGAGACGATGATCGTGCTGATGGCGGCCGGCAATACCCCCATCATGGAATGGAATATCTTCAGCGGGTTCCGTACCCTGAGTGCCAATATTGCCGTGGAAATGATGGAGGCGGTGGAAGGGTCCACCAATTACCGGACACTGTTCCTGGCTGCTGTCATCTTGTTTGGTTTGACATTTACCATCAACACCGTTGCGGAGCAGGTACGCCAACGCTACCGGAAAAGGGCCTATCAGTTATGAGCAAACATACCAATACGAACGAGCAGGTCGGGAAGCGCCGGGGACGGCGTCGCGGGGTCACATTTTTTGCCGAGGGAGAGCCGATGGTCTGGGTTACCGGCGGGGCACTGGCCATTGCCTTGCTGATGATTGTCGGAACGCTTGGATACATCGCCTACAAAGGCGGCGCAAATTTCTGGCCTCTTCCGATTGTGGAGGTAGAAACCGTAACCGGGGAAACCTATCTGGGGGAAGTGACGCGCAAGAGTCGCTACAATCCCAGCGAAGCGGTGCTGGAGCGCCTGCCGGAAGAGCATGAAGCTGCTGCGCGGCAGGAGCTGGAAGCCACCGGCGGCATCGCCCAGCGCAAACTGGTTCGTACGGGCAACTACGACCTGACAGGCACCCGGTTTCACTGGGTGACGGATTTTCAAATCGAGAAGCAGACGCGTCCGGATTGGGCGATGGTGTTTGAGCGGCTGGAGTGGGGTGTGTTTTATGGGCTGCCGCAAGCTTTCCTGGTGGAGGGCGAGGTGATTGCCGATACGCCCAAAACGATCTGGCAGGAATTTGCGCGCATACATCCGCTGGTGCGCAAGCGCTGGCGTGAACGCAAGAAACTTGAGACCATTGACATTGGCTTGGTGAACCGCCGCGAGGAAGAAGCACGCCTGGAGCTGGTGGTCGTACGCCGGAAACATGCGGAGGGTGATGTTTCGGATGCGGCCTTGGCGGAAGCGGAGGCTGCCTTTGAGAAAACCGTGGCAGACATCCGGGCTGAGCATGCACGGATTACAGCGGAAATTGCCGCACTGAATCAGAAGAACGAACGATACGTGATCCGGATGGCGACTTCAACGGGGCAGGAGAAGGGGCTGCATCTGGCCGAGATTGTGCGGGCGTACCCGGCTAATCAGCTTTCGGTTTGGGAAAAAATCGGGGTATTTGGATCGCGCTGGCGGGAATACCTGCTGGATGATCCGCGCGAGGCGAACACGGAAGGTGGGGTATTCCCGGCCATTATCGGGACGGTAACGATGACGTTTGTCATGACGCTGTTTGTGGTGCCCTTCGGGGTGCTCGCGGCCCTGTATTTACGGGAATACGCAAAATCCGGACCGATCGTCAGCTCCGTGCGGATTGCCATCAACAATCTAGCTGGTGTTCCATCCATTGTGTTCGGTGTCTTCGGGCTTGGATTCTTCTGCTACATCTTCGGTGGCTATCTGGACGAATGGTTTTATGCGGCGCGTCTGCCGGCACCAACGTTCCGGAAGGGCGGTGTGCTGTGGGCCTCGGCCACGCTGGCGTTGCTGACACTACCGGTTGTGATTGTGGCCACGGAAGAAGCGCTGGCAGCGGTACCGAGTTCCATGCGCGAAGGGTCCTATGCCTGTGGCGCCAGCAAGTGGCAGACCATCAAGCGCATCGTACTGCCAAGGGCGATGCCGGGTATCATGACCGGCATGATTCTGGCTATGGCGCGCGGGGCCGGCGAGGTTGCACCCCTGATGCTGGTGGGAGCTGTCAAGCTGGCACCTGATCTGCCGTTGGATTTTGCCAACTGGAGCGGCTCTCTCGGCCCCATCCCCACCG
Source organism: uncultured Victivallales bacterium (assembly GCA_964598575.1). Taxonomy (GTDB): domain Bacteria; phylum Verrucomicrobiota; class Kiritimatiellia; order UBA8416; family UBA8416; genus T3Sed10-140. The sequence goes on from CAZRCN010000012.1 coordinate 22,830, forward strand.
GCCCGATCCACCTCGAACGCAGTTTTATGCACCTCGGCTTCCATATTTATGATGTCGGGTTCCAGAGTCCAGACAGCGAAGCAGCCCGGCCGATGGTCTTTACCACAACCTTGCTGCTGATCGCGATCATTGTGTTTTTGAACATTGCAGCCATGATTTTGCGCGCCCGGCTGCGGAAACGTTTTGCCACAGGCGCATTTTAGTAGAGCAAGGAGAAGGTAGCATGAAGGCAGAGACAATAGCAGCGGTGGCGGAGACGGTGCCCAAACAGGAAAGCGCGGAGCGGCTGGCCTCGATCGAGCAGGGCGGACACGTCAAGACCGAGACGCACCCGGAACTGGACCAGGAAGAAGCGGTACTGGATATCCGCGATTTCAATCTGTGGTACGGGGATTCGCAGGCCCTGTACGACATCAACATGAAGATTCCGAAGGGAAAGGTAACGGCTTTGGTTGGGCCATCCGGCTGTGGCAAGTCGACATTACTGCGTTCCGTGAATCGGCTGAATGACTTGATCGATATTGTGAAGATTGAAGGGGATATGGCCCTGAGCGATGAGTCCATCTACGGGCCGGGTGTGGATGTGATCGAGCTGCGCAAACGGATGGGTATGGTGTTCCAGAAATCGAATCCGTTCCCCATGAGTATCTATGAAAATGTTGTGTACTCCCTGCGTATTGACGGGGAGCGGAACAAAAAGACCCTGGATGAAATCTGCGAGCGCAGCCTGCGTGGCGCTGCGATCTGGGACGAAGTGAAGGATCGTCTCCAGCAGAGTGCGCTGGGGTTGTCGGGTGGCCAACAGCAGCGTTTGTGTATTGCACGTGCCATTGCCGCCGAACCGGAAGTGTTGCTGATGGATGAGCCCTGTTCCGCGCTGGACCCGATTGCCACAAACCGAATTGAGGATCTGATTCACGCCCTGAAGGGGGAATACACGATTCTGATCGTGACGCACAACATGCAGCAGGCGGCCCGTGTCAGCGATTACACCGCCTTTATGTATATCGGGAATTTGGTGGAATACGGCCCGACCAACACGATCTTCCAGAACCCGCGTCTGGCCGAGACGCAGGATTATGTGACGGGACGCTTTGGGTAGGCAATGGAGGGGTAGAAGGCGAGATACAAAACAAAGAAAGGAGCAAGCGATGGGAAAAGGTGGACAGATGAGTATGGTGGTACCGGCGGCAGCAGTCGTCTGTGCCGGGGTGTGGCTGACGGGCTGTGCGCATGGCGGTGAACATGGACATGGCGCGATTGAGACGGCAAAAGAGGTGGTGCCGAAAGCGACGGCCGCAGTTGCGACGGCGGAGCAGTCTGCGAAGTACCAGGCGCAAGATGCGCGCTATGCCAAAGACGGTTTCTACACGGAGCTGGACGAGAACGGTCGGCTGTGGGTCTTCCGTGAGGGTAGTGAGGCCCTGGCCACCTTCAAGGAGCATGGCGAGCCAGCCAAGGTTGCCATCCGTCCCGGTGCGGGACCTGGCGGCATAACGGTCAAATCAATTGATGCAGGGACGATTGTGGAATACCTCACGACCAAGCCCGGGTTTGAGACAAGCCTCGGATCCGATGGTCGCCTATGGGTGTTCCGTGCAGGCAGCGAGAACCTGGCGAACCACAAGCAGGGCATTGAGCCGGCCAAGCACGTCATCCGTCCCGGTGCGGGGCCGATGGGCCTGACGCTGAAGGCGGTCGACGCGGAGGTCCTGGATGCCTACCTGGCTGCCAAAGACGGTTTCTACACGGAGCTGGACGAGAACGGTCGGCTGTGGGTCTTCCGTGAGGGTAGTGAGGCCCTGGCCACCTTCAAGGAGCATGGCGAGCCAGCCAAGGTTGCCATCCGTCCCGGTGCGGGACCTGGCGGCATAACGGTCAAATCAATTGATGCAGGGACGATTGTGGAATACCTCACGACCAAGCCCGGGTTTGAGACAAGCCTCGGATCCGATGGTCGCCTATGGGTGTTCCGTGCAGGCAGCGAGAACCTGGCGAACCACAAGCAGGGCATTGAGCCGGCCAAGCACGTCATCCGTCCCGGTGCGGGGCCGATGGGCCTGACGCTGAAGGCGGTCGACGCGGAGGTCCTGGATGCCTACCTCGCCGTGAAATAGCAGCAACAACTGACCTATCATACGGACCCTGTGGGCTCTGCCCGCAGGGTCTGTTTTTTTTGTGGCATTGATTCATGCCCGCAAACAAGTATACATTGCCACCCGTTGATCGGGAGCCACGAAAGATATACGTGACGGTTTTGGAGCGCTGCAAAATGGAAACGGACGGGCCACAAAGGATTTTGGTTACGAATGACGACGGCATAGAATCGCCTGGGTTGCATGCCGCGATCGAGGCCTTGTTGCCGCTGGGGGAGGTGCTGGCCGTGGCACCACGCACACAACAGTCGGCCATGGGGCGTAGTCACCGGGGCAAACCCACGGAGCGCCTGGTACCATTTCCCCTGCAGATCCGGGGACAGGAGGTGGAGGCCTATGCGGTGGCTTGTTCCCCGGCCATGGCCATTGATCATGGATTGGCGGTCTTGTGCCACCAGGCAGCACCTGCACTGGTTGTGTCCGGCATCAATTACGGCGAGAATCTTGGTACCAATACGACCATATCCGGCACGATTGGGGCTGCCCTCGAAGCGGCCGCACGCGGGGTGCCTGCACTGGCCGTTTCGCTCGAAACCGTGGCCGAGGAACTGCATATCTACAAAAAACGTGAATGGCAGGCCGCCATCTGGTTTGCCCGTTATTTCGCTGAGCTTCTGCTGAAGCATGGCATGCCGCCGGACACGGATGTGCTCAAAGTGGATGTGCCGTCAGACGCCTCCGAACAGACGCCCTGGCGGATGGCGTTTCAGTCCCGCTTGTCGTACTTTTCCAAGGAACTGGGAACACCGCATCTGGAAGCCGCCGTAGGGGACGGACAGGTTGGACGGTTTTTCAGCCATACGGCCATCGAGCCCGGCTCCGATATCGACGTACTGGTGCAACAGCGTGAGGTGTCGGTCACGCCGCTCAGCCTGGATCTGACCGCCCGGACCGACTTACAAGCCATGGCACAAACCTGGCTGTAAGCGACGAACCCATCGTCTTGCGTCCTCGTTATCCGTTCAACATATCGATGACCTAATAAATACGATGAGGGAGATGCTCGAAGGCCATGGCTGACCAGATGCTATTCGAATAGCGGCAGAGCGGCGGCGGAACGGATGGGCACTCAAATTGGAAGCTTGTAGGTTTTGGTCTACCGTCTACAATCGGCGGTTTTAATCTGCATGGAGATGAGTAAGCCATCATATGAAAATGGAAAACATACCCTTTGCCCCGAAGCGCTGGCCCTTCCCGTATGGGTGGTGGATTCTGGCAATAGGGACGCTGGGCGTTATCATGTCCGCCCCTGGTCAAACGATCGGGGTTGCCGCCTTCATTGAACCGATGATGGAGAGTATCCGTTTATCACGACCGCAGATCAGTCTGGCCTACGGGATAGGCACCATGCTGAGTGCGGCCATGTTGACCGTGGCCGGTAAACTGTATGACCGGGTTGGGGCGCGTCCGACGGGCGCACTGGCGGCAGTTGGCCTCGGCACGACGCTGGCGGTCCTCAGCCAGATCGATCATATCTATCTGGCGTTGCAACGTTGGCCGCATGAGCGCTTGGCTTCGGTTTGTTTCGGTGGCTTGCTGGTGCTGGGGTTTTTCGGGGTGCGGTTTTTCGGGCAGGGGATGCTGACACTGGTTTCACGCAATATGGTTATGAAGTGGTTCCTGCATTACCGGGGACTGGCCAATGGGATTATGGGTGTGTTTATCGGGCTGGCCTTTTCTTCGTCGCCGGTTTTGTTTCATGCCCTGATCACGCGTTCCTCCTGGCAGCAGACGTGGGGGCACCTGGCACTGGCTCTGGGGGTTGGGTTTGCTGCCGTTGTGCTCCTGTTCTACCGCGATAATCCGCAGGCTTGCGGTCTGGTGCCGGATGGGGGGCGCCCCCCGCACCCCCATGATCCGCAGCATGGGCCCGCCCGTTCCTTTACCCTCAAGGAGACCATTGCAACGCCCGTGTTCTGGGCGTTTGGTCTGTCATTGGCCTTGCAGGCCCTCTACGGTACGGCCTTTGCGTTCCATGTCGAATCCATCATGGTCGGGAAGGGCTTTGCCGCCGACATGGTGTACCGGGTCTTCCTGCCCGCTTCCCTGATTGCCGTGGTGCTCGGATTGGTGGCCGGATGGATTAGCGATCATGTCCAGCTCAAGGCGCTTTTGCTCACCCAGCAGGGCGGGATGGCCCTCTCTATCCTGGCTCTGCTGCTCGACCGCAGCACCCTGACATTTCCCATGCTCGTATTCGGAAACGGGGTGTCCGCGGCTATGTTCGGTATCCTGCTGGGGGTGACCTGGCCGCGCTACTTCGGGCAGCAGCATCTCGGGGCCATTACGGGATTCCAGATGACGTTCAATGTCATCTTCAGCGCAATCGGCCCGGCACTGTATGCCTGGGTGCTGCACACAACCGGCCAGTACCACGCCGCGAATGCCTTATGCCTCGTCGCCACCGTGGCCCTCGCCATCCTGGCCCTCCTCGTCCAGCCCCCGGCCCACCACCACAAGCCCGCCTGAGGGATGCAGGTGTAACGAAAAATCCCTGAATATCCGCAGAGATGTTCGATCCCACCGGCCTTGCGCCGATGGGGAGGAAAGTTGAGAAAAGGGCGGGTTTTGTTGAAAAACCTTTACCGCTACCGGGATCAACCGCGTGGGCGGCCAGAAAAAGTGCCAAGTCCTTTACCGACGAGATCAGGAAGTCTGAATGTAAACGCAAAGGCCTGTTGCCGTATAGTGCAAAAAAAGCAATGGTTCGCTTCCTTTTTTGTGTGATACATTTCCCTTTGGTGCGCTTGATGCCAGATATATGTGTGCGTTTTGCCGGGCTGCGGCATCATTACCGTCCGGCAATAGGCGGAAGTTAAACATGCAGCGTGAGCACAGGAAAAACCCGTTGAATAAGCATCACATCCTGCAAAGGGCCACAATATCGTAAGACGTAAAAATAAAGGGAGAGGCTCATGTTCAATTCGGTCAAACCCCCTTTTGGAACTATCAGAGATCTGACGCGGGCAGCCGTGGCGATTCTGTTGGTCTTGTCGGCAATCCTACCCGCGTTCGGGCAGGCAGCCCTGCAGGAAACCAAGGTTTTCGCCACGCAATCGACCATCCTGACGTTTGATCAGAAAGCCCTGCGTGTGCGTCCGGTTCGTGGCTTCCAGGCACTGGAACTGCCGGACTGCGATCGTGCGTTGGATACTCCGGGGGCACCTGACTTGCCCGTGCACCAGCTCCGATTGCTGCTCCCGGCCGGTGCCACCGCGACCGGTGTGCGCGTGGTCAAAGAACAAGAAAATCGACTTCCCGGGCAATACCGGGTGTATCCCGTGCAACCTGTCGTTCGGCCCGGCGAACCGCGCACCGCCTTTATGGATGGCCTGCCGGACATCTACAATTCCACCAACAGCTATCCGGCGAAGCGTGTAGAATTGATCGGGACCCAGCAGATCCGGGGGTATTCTATTGCCACCGTCATGGTGTGGCCTGTTCGCTACGTTGGCGGACGTGAAGAATTGTACCTTTCACCGCGCATGGAGATCGAGGTCGAGTTCGCCCTCGACGGAAGCAAGACGCCCCCGGTCATTCATTCGAAGCAACTCGACCTTTTCAGCCGGATGGTACGGGGTCTGGCCCACAATCCCGGCGACGAGGCCAAAAGCCGTCCTCATGTGCGCGGGCGACCCGAGCTGAACCGCGAATCTGCCGCCGAGCGGCGGCGCATTATGGAAACCCCCACCGCGCGCCGTCATGCACCCAAGGCAACGGATACAAGTCCGACCTCCGAATCCACCGCCATAGCCACGACTTCTGATGATGACACAACAAGCCCCCAAACAGGTCCGGGCGTGGTGGCGTTGTCGAGCGCCACGTATGCGGTAGACGAGAACGGCGGAAGTCTGACGGTCAGCGCGGTGCGATCCGGCGGAGTGGAGGGCACGGCTTCTGTGGAATATGCCACCAGCGACGGCACGGCGCTTGACGGCACGCACTACACCGCCGCTTCCGGTACGTTGATCTGGAAAGACCAGGAGGATGGACCCAAGACCTTTACCGTCCCCATTATCGACAATAGCGAGTATACCACGTCGGACAATACCTTCACCGTGACCCTTTCCAACGCATCCGGTTCCACCCTAGACTCGCCCTCCTCGGCGACGGTGACCATCCTGGAAAACGTGGTCATGTCAACAAGTAGCGCGGAATACCTCATCATTACCTCCGAGGCCTTGGTCACCTCCTTCCAGGCGCTGGCCGACCACCGGGCCTCTTTTAATAATCTGTCGACCCAGATCATCACCACCGAATCCATCATCACGACCTACGACGGTACGCGGCCCGACGGCGGGACCGACACCCAGACGAAAATACGCAACTGCATCAAGGAGTACGTTGCCACCAACAACACGCTCTACGTCGTGCTCGGCGGAGACGACACGATCGTGCCGGACCGTGATACCACCAGCACGGTCAACACGGATACGGAAACCACCATCCCGACGGATTTCTACTACGCCGGGTTGGACGGTACCTGGGACGATAGCGCCAACGGTACCTATGGCGAAGTCGGTGAGGGCGACCTCGGCGCCGACGTGATCGTCGGTCGCATCCCTGTACGCTCCACCACACACATAGATGCCTACGTCAACAAACTTATTGCCTACGAGAATAATCCGCCGTCGGCCCTGCTCGACAAGATGATGTTTTCGGGCTACTGCCTGTGGGACACTTATTCCGGCACCAACCGCCCCACTGACCTCCAGAACGATGGTCATCTGGAGTTCCAGGACGCCAATCATCCGACCGTCAGCGATGCCGAAATGTGGATGCGGCGGATGTATCGCGAAAAGATTGTGGCGACTGGCTGGACGGCGTCCACGCTGGGCTTTATGTTCGACACGCTCACGAGCTGGGACGGAACCACGGCCGGAGACTACGCCGCCAGCCCCGCGAATCTGGTGACGCGCTATAACGAAGGCTGGAACTTCGTTCTAAACGACACCCACGGCAATACCGGGATATTGGCCGCGGAAGGCAGCTCCTTCAACACCTCCAACGCTTCAAGTCTCACCGCGTTGACCGCTTTTTTTCGCACGGGAGCCTGTCTGTCCGGCGGTTTTGACGCGGGCGAACCTTCCATGTCGGAGGCTATGCTGCGCAACCCCAATGGCGGCGCGCTGATCTACCTCGGCGGGGCGCGCTACGGCTGGGGCTGGCCGGACCCACCGCCGGCCAGCGACACCACCTACGGAGGGCCAAGCGACCAGTACATGCAGGATTGGCTGACCGAGGTTTTCGAAAACAAAAACACCGTCTCCGGTTCGTCCTACTACACCGCGAAGGCGTTAAAAGCCGGCTCGGCTGCCTCAGATGGTCACTGGCGGTGGATCTACTTCAGCGAGAATCTGCAGGGGGATCCCCTGGTTCGCATCTACGGTATTGCCGATCAGGGACTCTTCTACAGCACAGATACCTTTGCCGAGTCCACATCCAATGATGGCAGTATCGCCAATACGATGGTCATTACTCTTTATGACGATACCTTTACAGGACTGAATGGAACCGATGTCAGTGCGAATGTCAGTGTCGTCAACCTCCCTGCAGGTTTGACGGCGGAATTCATGAAAGACAGCGACACCCAATTGACCGTCACGCTCAACGGGAACGCCAGCAGGCATGGAGAGGCAAATAGTGTCACAAATCTTACCTTTACATTCCTGGATGCAGCCTTCACGGGTGGCGATGCGGCTGCTCTGGCGTATTCCACAAAGACAGACCTTGTCGTTGACTTCAAGGATCTTATCTTGGTTGAGGACTTTGAGGATGCATCCGAGTTGCCAACAGGCTGGTCACAGGAGTATGTCACAAATACGGTGGATTGGAAGGTGCAAACGGGGGGGGATACAGGCGGCAGTCACCCCAATGCAGCACACAGCGGGACAAACAATATGACGCTGTATTATAACAACAATTCTGACCATAAGACGCGCCTACTTACACCTGTCTTTGACTCATCCAGTTTCACGAATGTCATTCTGCATTTCTGGCATACGCAGGAAGAGTGGTCGCCCGATCAGGATGAACTTAATGTCTTTTACAGCGCGGATGGTGGTTCGAGCTGGGATTGGATTGCTGGCTACTCAAACAGTATCGCGTCCTGGACGGAACGCAATCTTGATTTGCCGACAGCCAGTACAAATAGCCTTGTGGCCTTCGAAGGCAACGCGAAGTATGGCTACGGGGTTTGCATCGATGATGTGGCTCTCTATGGTCAAGGGCCTGCAATTCCTGTCAATTCGACGGGGATTTTATCCTTTGCATCTTCGAGTTATAGCGTATCGGAAGACGGCGGCAGCGTGCGGGTATATGTCGCGAGAACCAGCGGATCGAACGATGCGGTCAGCGTGGATTATACGACTGTCGACGGCACGGCTGCGGCCGGAACGGATTATACCACGGCATCAGGAACGCTCACCTGGGCGGATGGCTCTATGGCCACGAAAGACTTTGATGTTCCGGTCACGGATAATACGCTCTACACGGGGAACCGTGCGTTTTCTGTGCACCTGAGCAACCCCACCGGCGGGGCCGGACTGGGGCTGACGAATGCCTCTGTCACGATTCTGGAAGACGAGGTATTGCCTTCGGTTCCTGCGGGGTTGGTGGCTACACCTTCCGTAGGGCAGGTCGCGTTGAGCTGGAATGCTGCAAGTGATGCAACGGGATATATTGTAAAGCGTTCATCCACGCAGGGCGGTGAGTATACGAACGTTTTCGGGGTCGCGACGACAAATTATACCGATTCGACCGTGAGCGATGGCTCGACCTACTACTATGTCGTTACCGCCACGAATCCGGCGGGAGAAAGCGACCCCTCTGGCGAAGTTAGCGTTACGCTGCTGCATACCGTTCCCTTCACGGAAACGTTTGACGGGGCAGGAATGGCGTCGGCAATCGGTCCGCTCAGCGGTCAGCATGGCTGGCTCGCCGGATCAAATGCGGTGGTCGAGGCTGGTACCGGGGTCGGCGGCAGCCAGGGACTAAACCTCGGGGCGGGTATGGCGGAGCAGATGTTTTCGAATGGTACCAATACGGTTACCGTGAGTGTGTGGTGCAAACCGGTACCGGGGGAGGAGCCCGCCGAGGTTTCTGCCGACAGTGCCGCCGTATTCTGGGTCGATACAAACCTGTTCGTACGCGTATACAGCAACACAACGGTCGTGGCACTCCCGGCGCAGATTACTACCAACGATTATACGCATTTCGAAGTCGGGATCGATTATGATGCCGGCACCTGGCAAATGAGCGTCAATGGCACCAATGCCGCGTCTGGCCTTGGACTCTATTCGCCCCGCACCAACTTCACGACGCTCCGGTTCGAGAATACGACGGAAAAGCCCTTCTATATCGATGATATCAGTATCGCGAGTGCGGTGGTTTTGTCGGACTACGAAAACTGGCTGTCTGACCGCGGACTTACAACAGAAGACAGCGGCTCCTTGGCTTCGAACGGTGTCAACACCATCTATGAAGCCTACATTGCCGGGTTGGACCCGAACGATCCGGCAGCACGTTTCGCGCTGACGGATGTCGGCAAGCCGGTGGATGCTATGGAGATTAACTGGAGCAGCGTCTCGGGCCGCCTGTATAATGTCTACTGGAGCACAAACCTCCTGGATGGATTTGAGCTCCTGGAGAGTAATATTCCCTGGACGGTTACTTCGTTCACCGACACGGTCCATAGTGTCGAAGAGCCGGGCTACTACCGCATCGGTGTACAGCTCGAATAGCGGTTGGCATTCTGTTTGGCATGCAC
>CAZRCN010000013.1:0-32644 GCA_964598575.1 uncultured Victivallales bacterium
AACCCCTGGCCTTCGCATTGCGAACGCGACGCTCTACCAACTGAGCTATACCCCCCTTGGGTTATGCCCGTGCACTGTACGGGGAACGCGACGATAACGCAATCTCAAAAAACGAAGCTCGCAAGACCCCATGACTGATTCTTTTGTAACTGGAACCGGTTGACGCGTACGGGCGACGATTACGGATTACGAGGGAATTCCTATCAATCGTCCCCCGTAATCGTCGCCCGTAATCGTTTTTCGAGAAGTTGACAGAACATGATGGAATACGTCCTTGCTGTTGTGTATGAGCTATTTACATAGACAAAAGAATCAGTCCTGGCAATACCCAGTACGTGGCACCCCACGTTTCTCCCCCGCATGATCCCAGCGTGCCGGGGGACGGTCGGTTTAGCTGTTGGCGTACTCTTTCAGCAGCTTGTTGGCTATGACTTCGCGCTGAATCTGGTTGGTGCCTTCGTAGATTTGCGTGATTTTGGCATCGCGCATCATCTTTTCGACCGGGTACTCTTTCATGTAGCCGTACCCGCCGAGGATCTGGACGGCATCGGTGGTGACGGACATGGCCACATCTGAGGCATAGACCTTTGCCATAGCCGAAAGCTTGCTGACGTCTTTGGCGCCACTGTCCATGTATCGGCCGCAGGTATAGGTGAGCGCACGCGCGGCTTCGATCTTGGTTCCCATATCGGCCAGCATGAATTGAATGGCCTGGAAGGCTGAGATGGGTTTGTCGAACTGGCGGCGCTGCCGACTGTAGCGAATGGCCTCATCGAAGGCGCCTTGCGCAATGCCCAGTGCTTGCGCTGCTACCCCCGGACGCGAGCTGTCCAGCGTTTTCATGGCAACAATAAAGCCCATGCCTTCGCGTGCCAGCAGGTTCGCTTTCGGCACGCGGCAGTCCTGGAACACCAGTTCGCGGGTCATGGAGCCGCGGATGCCCATCTTGTTTTCCTTCTTGCCAAACGTGAAGCCGGGGGTGTCTTTTTCCACGATGATGGCACTGGCGCCGCGTGGCCCCTTGGCTTTGTCCGTAAGTGCAATCACGGAGTAGATATCGGCTTCACCGCCATTGGTGATCCATTGCTTGGTTCCGTTCAGCACGTAGTGATCGCCGTCCGGCGTGGCTGTGGTCTGGATGCCACCGGCATCACTGCCCGCATTGGCCTCGGTCAGACCGAAGGCACAAACGGTTCCCTGGCAGACGCGCGGCAGGTATTTCTGTTTCTGCTCCGGTGAGCCGAACAACATGATCGGGGTCACACCGAGACCGGTCCCGAAGAGGGCCAGGGCAATGCCCGCGCAATATTTGGAGAGTTCCTCGATGGCAATAATCTGGTCCATGATGCCACCGCCCATGCCGCCGTATTGCTCTTCGATGTTGATGCTGAAAAGGTCAGCTTCCGCAAAGACCTTGACCAGATCCCAGGGGAATGCCCCGGTCTCGTCGTAGTGCTCGCGGACGGGTTTGATTTTTTCCTCGCCAATTTGACGGCAAAGGTCACGGATCATGATTTGCTCTTCGGTTAGCCCGAAATCCATAGCTGTTCCTCCTCGATACATCAGTGGTACCGGCCACGCCAGATTGTACCGGGGGCTGTTCCTGACGATACCACACAATCGGTTACGCATTGATAAAGTCCTGATCACGCCAGAAATACAAGCATAGAATGCGCCAAAGGCTGTAATTTTTATTTGCATAAAGTGAACAGTATGCTGTGGTGACGGGGCAAAAGATCAGCTAGGATGTGTTTTTCCTGCTGTATAGCAAGCAGTTCGGTGGTTGTGGCATCACGGTCACAAGCAAAAAATCAGGAGCGTGACGAGGATGCAATGCGAACACAAGGCAAACGCGGATACGGGTGGGGCCGGACTTCGTGTCCGGTTTCTGGGGACGGGCACATCGTGTGGCGTCCCCATCATCGGTTGTGATTGTGCGGTTTGTCGCTCCACAGACCCGAGAGACCGTCGCTTGCGAACGAGCCTGTATGTGGAGGCACCGGGCATCGCATTGCTGGTGGATACGCCACCGGATTTTCGTGAGCAGGCGTTGACGTACGCGTTGCCGCGCGTTGATGCGGTGCTTTTCACGCATGCGCATGCGGACCATATCTTCGGGTTTGATGACATTCGCCGCTTCAACACGATGCAGGGCGGTGTGATTCCGGCCTATGCAGATGGAGCCACGTTGCGGGAACTCCGTCGTGTGTTCCCGTATGTGAGCGGTAATAATCCCGCGGGCACATACCGGCCGGACATTTCGTTTGAGGAGATGCCGGAGCGCCTGCATGTTGGTGAGATAACCATAGAGCCGCTGCCGGTGGTACATGGCAATCTTTCTACCCAGGGATACCAGTTTACCTACCGCGGGCAGCGGTTGGCGTACGTGCCGGACTGCAAGGAGATGCCGCCCGGAACGCTGGATCGCATCCAGGGAGCAGATGTGCTGGTATTGGACGCGTTGCGGCATCGCCCCCATGCCACGCACATGACGATCGAGGAAAGTTTGACCTGTATTCAGAAGGCGCGGAGTCAATCCGCTTATCTCATTCACATGTGCCATGAGGTTTCGCATGTCGGGCTTTCAGCAGAATTGCCAGCCCATGTGCAGGTTGCCTATGATGGCCTCCACATTGCGCTGGGCAGCTAGGAAGCACAAGCGCTGCGACGGAACCCCCCCTTGGCTGATTATGCTTTCAGTGCATTATTCGCAGCAGTTTTTCTTTGGATCCCGTTACAGATAGCGGTACACTCCTACCACTATGCAGGGGGAATTTCTCCCCGGGGTGTTGAGGGAGCCAACGTGTAAGAACCGGAAGGCAGGCGTTATGGATGATATGGGCGACATGTCACGTACGATGCGTATCGATTTGATTCCCGATACGCCGCAGCAGCCTGTTCGTGATAAGCGCCGTGTTGTTGTGGCCCGCAGTAAATCCACGGCGTTGCATCTGCCGCCTGACCCGGGGAATGTGCAGGACCGCTTTTCGGCCTTACTGGAAAGTATTTACGATGCGGCCCTGATTACGGATCCAGCGGGCCAGATCGTGGATGCGAATATGCGTGCCACGGAGTTTTTGCGCTGGGACAAGGCCGACCTGATGGGCATGGCGATCCGGGATGTCATCTCCGGCACGGAGGATCGGTTGTTGCAGACCTTGGGCAAGGCGTTGGAACGCCAGCGCTTTGTTTTGATCCAGGCCTATTGCCAGCGCAAGGATGGTTCGCAATTCCCGAGTGAGATTGCGGTAGCCCGTATCCGCACCGGACAGGATGCACTGGGGTTTTTTGTGCGGGATATCACGGTGCGTCGCCAAGCGGAGGAAATGCTGCGTACGGAGCACAATGCCATCCAAAATGCCGCCAACGGTATTGCCATTGCCAACCTGAAGGGAGTGTTGGAATACGTGAATCCGGCCTTTGCGATCATGATGGAGAGTCAGGATCAGGGTGATTTGATCGGCGTCAGCATCAAGGAATTATTTGACGGCAATGCGATGGCGGATGAGCTACTGGAGACGGTGCTGGGGACCACGGGTTCCTGGACGGGGGAAGTTTCGGCCGAAATGCCATCTGGCGGTATGCTTGATCTGCAAATTCTTGCGAACTGCAACCGGAATTCTGACGGCGAGAAGGTCGGGGTGGTGTTTTCGTTTACGGATCTATCGGACCGGAAGCGGGCGGAAGCGGCCCAGCGGGAAGTGGAGCGTAATCGTGTGGTGCTGGAGAGTCTTGGGGCCGCCTGCCATCACCTGGGGCAGCCAGCCACCCTGCTGATGGGGAATCTGAGCCTGTTGCAAGCCAAGATGGCGTCAGAGGATCCGATCGTGCTGCAATTGCTGGCGAGCAGCATGGAGGCGATTACACGTTTGGGAGAGACGCTGCACAAGCTGAATGAGGTCAACGAATACCGTACAACGATGTACATGGAGCAGCATACCGAAAAAGGTCATGCCAGCGAAACGTCGCATATTCTGGACATCTGATTCGCGTACGGATCCCCCCCCATCCCCACGTACACCCCCATTGTCATGAAGCCCGCTATCGGCGTCCGAAATAGGGCGCCTATATTGTGTGCATAGGAAAGCAGAACCACAGCATATCGCGGTTTTGTTTGAAGGCACAGGGTAGGCCGGATACCGACTTCCGGTGTGAACCGCTGGGGCCGTTTTACTACCCTCCCGCTCGTCCTTATCTGCCCGCCTGAGCGGAATCTATCACAAAAAAAATATGCAAAAAAATGCGTAAGGCGCTTGACATGTGGTGGGGCAAAGTGTCATAAAGTGTCAAGCAGTGGAGGATAGTGGAGGTGCGTGGTGGATGAGAGCAATGTCAATCTATTAGAGGGTCTTGGTGGGATTGGCATGTTTGTGGGTACGTACCTGCACAGTCTGGATCCGAAGAAACGCCTTACAATCCCATCGGTATGGCGCATGCAGGTGGGGAAACCCGAAAGTTTGTTTGTGTTGCCGGACTTTCATGAAACCTGCTTGAACGTATTGCCGGCCTCGGAGATGGCACGTCGGTTAGAACGGGTACGGCGGCATTCCCTGGCGGATGAGCGAGTAATGGCCTTTACCCGCGCATTGGGTGCCAATTCGGATTTGGTTTCCTGGGATACGCAGGGACGCGTGCGGATTACGGACAAGCTGCTGCAGTTTGCCCAGATCACGGACCAGGTGCAATTGGTGGGAGCGATGGATAAGTTTCAACTGTGGAATCCCGCGTTGCAAAAGATGGGTGGCGAGGTGGATCAGGCGAAGTTGGCGGAGACGGGCATGTATGTGGATTTGTAGGAGCAGGGGCGTTGATGCATCAACCGATCATGACGGAGCAAGTCGTTGCGGGCTTGGCCATTCGGCCGAATGGGCGATATGTGGACGGCACACTCGGTTCGGGGGGGCATGCCGCAGCCATTCTGGCCCGGCTGGGGCCGGAGGGGCGATTGTGGGGGATTGATCGTGATGGGGCAGCACTGGAACGCAGCAACAAGCGGTTGGCGGTCTTCGGGCGTCGGTTCCGGGCGATACGTGGGGATTATCGGAATATGAAGCATTTGCTTACACAACAGGGCATTGAAGCGGTCGATGGGGTCCTGCTGGATCTGGGGATTTCATCCGAACAGGTAGACGAGGCGGATCGCGGTTTCAGCTTCCGGCAAGATGGGCCGCTCGATATGCGGATGGACCAGCGCCAATCCCTGACGGCGGTTGATATCGTGAATGGCTGGCCCGAGGCGGATTTGGTGGATCTGTTACGGCGTTGGGGTGAAGAACCTGCCGCCAGGCGGGTTGCGCGTGCGATCGTGACGCATCGTGCGGAACGGCCCTTTCGTACCACAGGTGATTTGAGCCAGTTGCTGGAGACGGTGTTGGTCCGCAAGCACGGATCGGCTGCGGGACGTCGGCACCCGGCTACGCGTTGTTTTCAGGCCTTGCGCATGGCTGTGAATGATGAGTTGGCTGGACTGGAGATGGGGCTGCAGGCGGCGTTGGCCATGCTGCCCATTGGGGGCAGGATGGCGGTTATCAGTTTCCATAGCCTGGAAGACCGGATGGTAAAGCAATTTTTCAGGGGGCATGAGGGGCGCGCATTTGCCCTTGCAGGGGGTGGGAGTGTGTGGGAAGGCGATTTGCCTGCCATGAAAAGGGTAAACCGGAAGGCATGTAAACCGACAGAAGCGGAATGCCGGGATAATCCCCGGAGTCGTTCAGCCCGGTTGCGGGTGGCTGAAAGAGTAGAAGATCCGGTCAGGATCAGAGAGGAGGGGCAGCTATGAGAACCAAACATCGGAGAAATCGGAAAAAGCGGGTACATGGGTATGCCGCACGGGTACCGTTGGCGGCCTTTGTGGCGGTGGTACTGATGCTGGCCATCGGGGTGCTGTGGGTGAAAGCCGGCACCGAAGCCTTGGGGCGGGAAATTGTTCGCTTGGAACAAGTGTCTGCGGATCTGACCGAACAACTGTTGACCGAGGACATGAAATGGAACCGCATGCGCTCGGCACGCAATATTGCCACCGTACTGCGCCGTCGTGGCATCGAGATGGGCTGGCCTTCCAGCGATCAGGTTGTGCGGATGCAGGCCATGCAGGGTGCGGCCTTACTGGCTGGGCAGCAACCGGCATGGGAGTCGCAGCCACGCTATGCCGATGCCGGCCGGAAGGGCAGGTATGAATGATCGATCCATGCTGGTCCGCTTTTGCCTGATAGGCTTGGCTACGCTCCTGGCGACCACGGTGCTGGGGGCGCGGTTAGCACTTTTGCATCTTGGTACCTCCGAAGAGGCCTTAGCCAAGATCGCCCGTATGCATCAGGTGCAGTGGAATCTTCTGGGGCGTCGCGGCAAAATCGTGGAGGGCTCGCAGGGCCAAGGCCTGTGGGCCATCGATCTTGAGGGTGCGCATGTGTGTGCCAATCCCCGGAAGATCGTCGCGGCAGATGCTGTGCCGCAGACATCCGCGCGCCTGGCCGAGATGCTGGATCTGGATGTGGATGCGGTAGCCGTTCGTCTGCACCAACCGGATCGCACCTATACCCGGGTGAAGAAATTTGTGCGAATGGAGCTGTTGCAGGATTCTGCGCTCGAAGAACTGCCGGGCGTACATTTGGAAGATTTGCGCATGCGGTATTATCCGCAGGGATCCATGGCATGTCATGTGGTGGGTTTTGTAAACCATGAAGGCGTGGGCAGCGCGGGGGTGGAGCAGCACTATAACCGCTATTTACGTGGGCATGCCGGCAAGATTCTGGGGCAGGCAGACGCCTTTCGGCGGGAAATCTATACGGCGCGTGAGGTGGTGGATCCGGCGGGAACGGGGCATGCGCTCGAGCTGACAATCGACCAGCAGATTCAGTATTTTGTGGAAAAGGAGCTGGATAGCCTGATGGCGGAAGCGCAGGCACAGGCGGTCTGGGCGATCGTGCAGCATGTGCCGACAGGGGAAATCCTGGCGATGGCATCGCGACCGGCCTACGACCTGAATGCCTTTCAGCAAGCAACCGATACAGAACGCAAGAACCGTGCGATCAGTGTCAACTACGAACCGGGATCGACCATGAAAGCCGCGGCCTTTGCCGCGGCCCTGAACGAAGGGATTGTAACGGCGGACACGGTCTTTGACTGCGAGAACGGCTCCTGGTTCCACAAGGGACGTCCGCTGCGGGATGTTGGATCGTACGACAAGCTAACGGTTGCAGACGGTCTGAAGAAATCCAGTAACATCCTGACGGCCAAGATGTCCCTGATGCTGGGGAATGAGCGCTTATATGCCTATTTTCAGGCATTCGGGCTAGGTGAGCAGCTCGGGATTGATTTGCCTGGGGAAGAGGCCGGTATCTTTGCGCCACCGTCTCGCTGGTACGGGGTAACACCGACGCGCATCCCGATTGGGCAGGGCATATCCGCAACGGCCCTGCAGGTACTTACCGTCTTTAGCACCATTGCCAATGATGGGTATCGGATGCGTCCGTATGTCGTACGACGGGTTCTCTCTGAAGACGGTGAGGTGGTGCATGAAAACCGTCCGACCGTTGTACAGCGTGTGATTCGGCCTGATACGGCGGCGCTGATGCGGCATTTGCTGCAACGGGTGACCGAAAGCGACGGGACAGGCAGACGTGCGCGTATTGCGGATATTGCGGTTGCAGGCAAGACCGGCACGGCACAAAAACCTGAGAATGGCGGGTATTCAAGCAGCAAACTGACATCTTCGTTTGCCGGGTTTTTTCCGGCAGATGAGCCGGAGATTGCGTTGATTGTCGTGGTGGATGAACCGCAGCCGGCCCATGGGGGGGGGCGGATTGCCGCGCCCGCGTTTCGCCGTATTGGATCAGAGATCAGTCGGTATATGGGGTTGTATGGTCCAGCCGAGATGCGTGGTCAGTTGGCAATGCAGGAATTGTGACGCGATGACCGGAAAGGTTTTGGGGGATGCGCCGGATGGGTCGACGCCGTCCGCAGATCGCTAAAAGATTTGAATGGGAGCAAAGGACATGCAGTGGAAGGATGTCAAACACGTATTGGGTGGGAGGTCACATGGCCGCCTGGCAGCCGGTAAGGAGATTACCGCTGTTTGTCTGCACTCACGTGACGTGCGGCCCGATAGCCTGTTCCTGGCCGTGCAGGGAGCCCAGAGCGATGGGGCCGCCTATGTGGCAGAGGCGATCAAGCGAGGTGCGATAGCCATCGTGAGTGATCGCTGCCTATCGCTGCCTTCCGGCGTTGCGCTTCTGGAGGTGCCGGATATGCGGGTTGCGGTTGCGACGTTGGCGGCCGCATTCTATGGGTATCCAGCGCAATCCTTGCAGATGTGTGGCATTACGGGAACCAACGGCAAGACGACGACAGCCAGCATGTTGCGCGCCTTGCTGGAGGCAGGTGGCCGTAGCACCGGTATGATCGGGACGATCGCCTATGAGATCGGGGAACGGACCATTGCCGCGACGCGCACAACGCCGGATGCCCTGCAGCTGCAGCAATTGCTGTCAGAGATGGTGCGGACGGGGTGTCACGCAGCGGTGCTGGAGGTATCTTCGCACGCTTTGGTGCAAGGCCGGACGCATGGCATTCCGTTTGCTGTGGCCGGATTCACGAATCTCACGCAGGACCACCTTGATTACCATCGCAGTATGGAGGCCTATTACGAAGCCAAGGCACTGCTGTTTCGCGCGTTGGATGCGGATGCTGTTGCGGTCATCGATACGAATGGCCCCTACGGGCAGCGGCTTGCAGCGGAGCGCTTGGCTTGCCAGGTGCTGACAGTGGGTCTGGAGCGGGATGCCGATGTACAGGGGCAGATCCGCACACAGAATCTGGATGGGTCGGATATTGTGCTGCAATCCCCTTGGGGCGAGCAAGCGCTTCGGGTGCCTGCACCGGGGCAGTTTAATGTACAGAATGCTTTGCTTGCCTTTACGATGGGTTGTGTCCTCGGGGTGCCGCCCCAGACGGCCTTGGCGGCCCTGGCAGCCATGCCCCGCGTGCGTGGTCGACTGCAACCGGTGCCTGTGCAAACCCCTTTCCGGGTGTTTGTGGACTATGCCCACACCGATGATGCCTTGCACCGCATTCTGGCGGAGCTGCACCGGTATACCCACGGTCGGCTGATCGTCGTGTTCGGATGCGGCGGAAACCGCGACCGCACCAAGCGGGCGCTGATGGGGCAAGCGGTTGCGGAACATGCCGATGTTGCGGTGATTACATCGGACAATCCCCGCAATGAGGATCCGGCTACCATTCTGGAAGATATCCGGCAAGGGTTTCCCGCAGGGTCTGACGTAGCTGCGCTGGTGGATCGGCGCGCAGGCATCCGTCTCGCATTAGAGCAGGCAAAACCGGGGGACACGGTCTGTATTGCGGGGAAGGGCCATGAGCGCTACCAGGAGATTGAGGGGCGCATGCTCCCGTTTGACGATGTGGCTGTGGCAACAGAAGAACTTGTGGCAATGGGGTTTCAGGTATGAGTGCTGCAACAACAGGAATGTTTGATCCTGCTTGGCTGGCGACAGCAACAGACGGACACTGGCTGCAGATACCGGAGCAGGCGGTAACGGGTGTGAGCCATGATACCCGCACCTTGCGTCCGGGTGACCTGTATGTAGCCATTCGCGGGGCCAGGGTGGATGGGCATGCCCTGCTTGCTGCGGCGCTACAGGCGGGTGCCGTTGCCGCTCTTGTGGATACGACCTATACCGAATCGGCCGACCGGATCATGGATGTGCCGCTGTTGGTGGTTCCGGCTACGATACCGGCCCTGGGGCGTATGGCAGCTATGCATCGCCACCGGACCGGTGCCTGGATTACCGGTGTGACCGGGTCCATGGGAAAAACCACTGTAAAGGATCTGACGGCTGCGTTACTCCAACAGGCGGGTCCGACGGTAGCGACCCGGGGGAACTGGAATAATGAGATTGGATTGCCCCTGAGTTTGCTGCGGTTGCAGCCCGATACGCTGCATGGTGTCTTTGAAATCGGAATGAATCACCCGGGGGAATTAGATGTGTTAAGTGATATACTTTCCCCGGACTGGGGCATTATCACGGCAATTGGGCCGGTGCACATTGAGCATTTTGCCAGTGTAGATGCGATTGCAGAGGAGAAGGCCGCCATGTTACGTGCCCTGCCACCATCCGGTTTGGCGCTCCTGCCATACGATGATCCTTACTACCCTGTGCTGGCTGCAGCAGCAGATTGTTCCACCCGGACCGTTTCGCTGCAAACGGAAGATGCGGATCTACTGGTCCGCACCGGGGAAGGCATCTTGCACGTACAGGAGCGTGATACCCGGGATTCGATATCCCTGCGCTGGGGGCTGCCCGGCACACACCATGCCTGGAATGCCGGCCTGGCGCTGCTTGCGGCACGCGCTACAGGTCTGGACTGGGACGCGATCCAGGCGGGGCTGGATGCCTACCAGCCCGCGCCCATGCGCTGGCAGGAGCAGACGATCGAAGGCATCCGCATCATCAATGACGCCTATAATGCCAATCCTCCCAGTATGCGTGCCGCCTTGGAAACCTTTGCCGCCATGTCGACCCGTGGCCGCAAATGGCTTGTGCTGGGGGATATGCTGGAGTTGGGGGATTATGCGGAGGAGGCGCATGCCGAAATGGGCCGGTTGGCGGGTACATGTGGTGCGGCTGGTCTCATCGTGCTGGGGGCCTTTCAGGATGTTGTGCTGGCAGCTACCCGCGCCCAGACCGCAAGTGGGCAAATGGTCTTATGTGGTGCCAGGGACAAACAAGAGGCGTGTGCGTGGGTACGACAGCACGTAGCATCCGGCGATGCTGTTTTGCTGAAAGCTTCACGCGCCATGCAACTAGAGCAAATCATCGAACAGGTATCCTTGAAGCGAAAGGAGGAGGAACCATGCAAGCAGGTATGATGATGAACCGGTTGAGAGAAACGACGATGCGTACACCGTCGAGGGACGGGCAAGCAGGTTGGGACGAGCGACAGGCCCTGCAGGCGCGGACCATGTCGCGATTTTTGCAATCCACGCGCATGCGCACAGGGGCACCAGATCAAAAAACCGATGGATGGGGGACGGGGGATCCCCCGGACGCCATGCTGTGGGGAGAGGACGCATAAGGTAGGACATGCTATATTACGTATATTTACTGGAGGAATGGTTTTCTCCGTTCCGCGTATTTCAGTACATAACGGTGCGGACCGTGGCCGCAGCCGGTACGGCCTTTTTTTTCTGTCTACTGGCTGGCCCCTGGACCATTACGCGGTTGCGGGCCTTGCGCATCGGGCAGCAGGTTCGTACCGGCCATGCACCGGATCATCAGCATAAGCAGGATACACCGACCATGGGCGGCATCCTGATCGTTGCCGCGATCAGCGTTGCCTGCCTGCTTTGGGCCAAACCTACCAATGTCCTGTTCCTGGTAGCACTGGGGACTTTGTTGTTCATGGCGGGGATTGGGGTGTGCGACGACTTGCTCAAAATCCGACACAAACATGCCGGTGGGTTACGCATGCGCAGCAAGCTGCTGTTGCAGTTACTGGTAAGCGGGATCGTGACGACGGTATTGTGGCAGCACCCGGAGGCCGGGGTTCGCCTGCAGCACGTCATGGTTCCGTTCCTGAAGGAACCTTTGCTCGAAAATATTGGATTGCTGCCAGCCTTCCTGATGGTGTTTGTCGTGCTGGTTGGGGCAACGAATGCGGTAAACCTGACCGATGGTCTGGACGGGTTAGCGATTGGCTGCACCAGTAGTGTTTCCTTGAGTTACCTGGTCATGACCTATCTGGCAGGACATGTCCTGTTTGCCAATTACCTATACATTCCGTTTGTACCGGGCGCGGGGGAGCTGACCGTTTTCTGTGGGGCGATTGCCGGGGCCAGCCTGGGGTTTCTATGGTACAATTGCCATCCGGCCGAGGTATTCATGGGGGATACGGGGAGCCTGGCGCTAGGCGGGGGCATAGGTATTGTCGCAATCCTGATCAAGCAGGAAGTGGTGCTGATGGTTGTGGGCGGCGTCTTTGTGATGGAGGCGGTGAGTGTTTTGCTGCAAATTCTTTCGTTCCGTACGACGGGGCGTCGCATCTTTCGTATGGCCCCCATCCATCATCATTTTGAAAAGCTTGGCTGGAGCGAGACCCAGGTGACCATTCGCTTCTGGGTTCTTTCCATTGTCTTTGCCCTGCTCGGGCTTTTGACATTGAAACTGCGGTGAGGTGCCGCTCGGTTGAAGGTAGGCTATGTGCAAGGCAAAAACAGGATTGGTGCTGGGGCTAGGCAAGAGTGGGGTCGCTGCGGCGCGCTTGCTGGCAAGTGTCGGGTACGACGTGACAGCCATCGATCAAGGCGGTGGGGGTGGTGGGGCCAGCGGATATGCTGATCTGGTACAGATGGGGGTTCAGGTGCATCTGCGAACCGAGCACCCACCAGCAGGTTCGTATGCACGGGGTGTGCTGAGCCCGGGTATCCCACTGACAGCCCCGATCGCCAGGGAGGCACGGGCACAATGTACCGAGCTGATATCCGAACTGGAATTGGGTGCACGGTTTTGCCAGTGCCCGCTACTTGCGGTAACCGGTACCAATGGTAAAAGCACGCTGACCAAGTTGTTGCACGGGATCTTACAGGCGGCAGGCAGGCGGAGCGTAGCGGCCGGCAATTATGGGACGCCCTTGTGCGAGGTGGTAGATGCGAGCCATGCGCTGGACTGGTTGGTGGTGGAGGTAAGCTCCTTTCAGCTCGAGGCGGTAGAGAGCTTCCACCCGCGTGCGGCGGTGCTGTTGAACCTGCAACCGGATCATTTGGACCGGCATGGTACGCTGGAGCAGTACTTGCAATGTAAAGCGCGTATTTTTGCCAGGCTGCAGGCTGGGGATATTGCCGTTGTGGATCAGCCGTATCTGGCGTCGGTACAGGCTATGCTACCGCGCACCAGGCAACCCGAGTGGATCGGGCTTGGCAAACCCGGCCCCGGCGCCTGGTATTATGACCCGGCAGAAACTGCCATCTATGGGCAGTGGGGCGGCGCATCCGTGCGGATACCGGTACGGCATGCCTATTTCCAGGATGCCGTGACGGGACAAACTGCTGCTGCGGCAGCCTGTGTAGCCTACTGCGCCTGCGGGGTATCCGCCGCGCAGGTGGAAACGGGTATTGCCGCCTATATGCCGTTGCCGCACCGTTCGCAAGTCGTTGGTTACGTGGATGGTGTGCGCTATGTAGACGATTCGAAGGCCACGAATATGGCGGCCATGTGTGCCGGTATTGCGATGATGGGGACCCCTGTCCATCTCATTGCCGGTGGGCGTTTGAAAGAAAAGAACCTGAAAAGTACGAAAGAAGTATTGTATCGTCACGTCGTATGTGCATACCTTATAGGTGAGTCGAGTGCAACACTCCGGGCAGCATGGGGTTCCACGATCAAGGTGGAGGCATGCGGGAGTCTAGAGCAAGCATTGGCCTGTGCGCGCCGTCGGGCACGTGCAGGGGAAACAGTGCTGCTTTCTCCCGGGTGTGCCAGTTTTGATCAGTTTCGCTCGTATGAGCACAGGGGGCAGCACTTTCAGGGAATCGTAGGTAAGATGCAGGAAGGACAAGGAGAGCAATGGGTATGAACAGAGAACGACTGATGGGTATTGTTACGGGCGCGCATATTCTCGTGATTGGCGGGCTCTTGTTAAGTCAGGGTTGCGGAACAACGAGAGCGCCCCTGCCGCCGGAGGAAGAGTATGTGATGCCGCCAAGTGTGCAGGAAGAAACCTATGTGCCGCCGGTTCCGTCGGATCCGTTGCCGCCGCCGCCCGCACCACCTGCCGTGGAGCCGGTGGTTGTGACGCCGCCAGCGGACACAACCACCTACGTGGTGCGCAAGGGGGATGCCCTTTCGGTCATTGCCAAGCGCTACGGCGTTTCGCTGCAGGAGGTCATGCGCATCAATAACATTACGAATCCGGATAAGATTCGTGTTGGCCAGAAACTTGCGCTGCCGGGCAACATCAATGTGGAGCAGCCTGCCGAGTCAGGCGGCAGTAGCACATCGGAGGAAGCAGCTCCGACCAGCACGCCAACTGGAGATCGCTACGTTGTGCAGTCGGGTGACAGCCTATCGGAAATTGCCCAGCGTACGGGGACAGATATCAAGGTGCTGCAAAAGCTGAACAACATTTCGGATGCGAATATGATCCGCGTGGGGCAGGAACTACGTTTGCCGAGCGGAACCACAGGGGAGTCGGCCCCCGCGCGTGAAACCTCTGCTGACACAGTTACAACGCCGGAAGTGACGCCGGAACCGGAGCCCGTGCCGACAACCGCGGAAACGAATCTATTGCCGCCTGCACCCAGCGGGCGTGCGGCCCCGCAGACGTACACCGTGGAGATAGGCGACGACTTGATTTCGGTTGCTTCGGAATTCAATGTGAGCATTGCCGCGTTACGGGAAGTTAACGACTTGGAATCAAATATACTGGTACCTGGGCGTACGTTGATCATCCCGGATGTGGATGAGTAAGGCATTGCTGGCGGAGGCGGGAACGGCTATGCCGTGATGGCCTGTCTCTTTGTTCGTGCAGGTTGTGGTTGAATGGCGTCGAAGTGAAGCTGGAGGGGGCATGCGTAGAGCGGCCGCGCTGTTGTGTGGGGTAACAACAGCCTTGGTTCTGATTGGGCTGATTATGCTCTACAGTACCAGTAGCGCCCGCAATGCCGATCCACATTATTTCCTGAAACGGCAAGCCATATGGTTGCTCATCTTTGCGCTGCCGGTTGGAGTGCTTTTCGCTCGGCTCGACTATCGGATCTGGAAGCGATACGCTATTCCGCTCCTTGTGGGAACGGCCGTGCTGTTGGTACTGGTGCTGATTCCAGGCATTGGGTTACGTGTAAAAGGAAGCGCCCGCTGGCTGGGTTTGGGTCCCTTGCGGCTGCAACCTTCCGAGTGGGGAAAAATCGTTCTCATCGTCGGCATGGCGGCTTACATGAGCCGATTCGGGCGGCAGGGCGGCGAGCTTGTGCGGGGCTTTTTGTTGCCGGTTGGCATGCTGGGGGTAATGGCCCTTCTGCTGGTACTGGAGCCGGATTATGGTGCCGCGGCCCTGTATCTGATGATCGGGATCATCCTTATGTTTGCAGGGGGTACCTACTTCCGGTACATCGTTGTTCTCTCCCTGGTGGGGCTGTCGGGCCTTGTGGCGCTCGTATTTCATAATCCGAACCGGCTGGCCCGTATCAAGGCATTCCTGCACCCGCAGTTGCATCCCGATCAGGCCTATCATTTGCAGCAATCCCTCTACGCCTTCCAGTCAGGGGGCCTCTTCGGGGTTGGGTTGGGCAACAGCATGCAAAAACGGTTCTACCTGCCGGAAGCCCATACCGACTTTATCTTTGCCATTATCGCCGAAGAACTGGGTTTTTTTGCCTCCTTGGCCGTTTTGTTCGGTTTTCTGCTGTATTTATTGTGTGGGCTGTTTATCAGCTTCCGGGCGCGGGATAGCTTTGGTCGGTTGCTTGGGTTCGGTATGACAATGCTCGTCTTTCTGCAGGCCATCATCAATATGGCGGTTGTAACAGGCTTGGCCCCGACCAAGGGGCTGGCCTTGCCCTTTATCAGCTATGGCGGATCGAGTCTGGTGACTTCGATCGCGATGACAGGCATACTCGTGAGCATTGCCTGGGATGGCGAGGATGAATCGGGCGGTGCCCGCAAACATGCGCGAGACCGCGCGCATGACCTGTAAGCCGTTAAGCGCGCGTGCGGGTGACCGACGGAACACGGTTCTAGAGGATTGTTCACCCCCCCCTTATTTTTCTGCACTCTGGCCGTTTTTAGACTTTGCAATCGCCCTTTCCAGCCAGTATCTCATTGTGTCGCTGTCTGGCCATAGGCGAAGTCCATCGCGGTAGACATCTGCTGCGTCACGGTATCGCCCCGTTTTCCATAGTAGCGCAGCAAGAGCTTCATGGATGTTTGGGGTCTTGCTACCAAGCCTGAGAGCCTTGCGGTATGCCTGCTCTGCTTCTTCGAGCCGGTTCAGTTTTTCAAAACCCACGGCCAGGTTGAAATGCGGAGTGGGGTTGGACGGATCCAGCGCAACGGCTTTCATGAACAGATGCAGGGCTACATCATGCTGGTTGTCGTTGCCGGCCACCACCCCAAGGTCAAGATAAGGCTGAAAGTAGGAAGGATCGAGCGATTTCGCCTTCGCGAGCCATCTGAGCCCCTCTTCTTTTTGTTCCAGCATAAGCATCGCAAACCCCAGACTTCGGGCATATATCGCCTGGTTGCGGCTTGTCGTACCACTGCCCTCCGCGAGAGCCCGTGCGCAAAGTGTTTTTGCAAGCGGAACTGCTTCTTCATACATACCATATTCGATGAGTGCCACAAGTTTGTTCTTGCGCGGACGCAAGGCCTGCTCCGGTGTATCCAGCACCGTCTGGCTAAACAACGTGAGGTTGTTTTTCCAGATGGATACGCGGTCGACGGAGAGAAATGCATATGTCATAGCAATCAACACGAACAGAATCATTGCACTTTGGTGATGTCGTTTCCTGACATCATCCAATCCGGATGCAGCAAAAATAGCGAAGCCGACCATGGGTAAGTAAAGGAAACGTTCAGCCAAGTACTGCATAGTGGGCACGATATTGGAAACGGGAAGCAAGGCGATGATAACCCATGCGGTTCCGAGTGAGGCGTGCGGGAACCTCTTGCGAAACAGAAAGATGGAAATGCAAATTGCTATCAGCAAAACGATGCAGGCCACTTCAACGAAGCCCGGAATTTTGCCGGAAGCAGGCATGCCCATGTAGTCCGCCTGCTGGTGCAGGGGCGCGAACAAGAGTGTGAGGTAGCGGACAGCGGCCCGGGTCATGGTCAGCATCGTCGCGATAAAACTTCCGGCCAGATACCCCGTCTGCGCGGTCTGCCCTATGAAGGCGGTTCTTGCGAGCAGATAGAGCATGCCACAAACGGTCAGGCCAAGCAGGGTTGTCCATCGCGCAAAAACACGACGCCAAGCTGATGAGGCTGCATTGTCTCTATCTGGGCTGGTTTGATCCGTGGTTGGCAGATAAAAATCAAGAATGCACGCCAGGCCCGGAAGAATAACAGCTTGAACTTTTGCAAGGCATGCCGCGAGGTAGAGCAGGCACAATGCGCAGGTATCCCAAGCCGTATATTTGGCTTTACCGCGCACCAGCCAATACAGGATGAAGAGCAGGGCATAGAACACAGCCAGCAGGTCATCCCTGCATTTTACCCAGGCGACCGTTTCCGTTTGAACCGGGTGCAGGAGAAAGACAACTGCCGTCGCAAAAGCGGGAAACCACATGTTCCGAAAAATCTTTTTTCCGACAAAAAAGAGAAGAATGGTATTGAGCAAGTGTAGCAGTACGTTATGCACATGCCACCATCCTGGACTGAGTCCCGCAAGTTTGAAGTCGATCAGATACGAAATATTGCGCAAAGGTCTGAAAACGACAAACGACAGCCCTCTCTCACCCGCAGCCATTGTAGTTATGTCGGTGAAGTACTCCGGGATAGAACGCCAGTGTCTGAGCGAGGTATTCAACACAATGAATTCAAGGTCATCCCAGACAAACTCGTAAGATCGCGTGCGTCCCCATACGAGGATACACAATAAGCTCAGGACAAGAACAGACCAGAGATTGATGGTTTTTGCACGACCTGTCATGTGCCGATAGACCACTTTCGTTACGCCCCGAACCTTGTCCCGAACCGCTTGTCCCGTATTCAGATGGTTGGTCCCCTCGTCACCCGTCTTATGTCATGATCAGCATGGTTTCGCCTTTTTGGACAGGTTGGCCATGCTCGACGAGGAATTTGACGATGGTACCATCGCTGGGAGCCTTGATCTGATTGAAGAGTTTCATGGCCTCCACAATGCAAATGGCATCGCCCTTCTTTACCGTATCGCCGTCCTTGGCAAATTCGGGTTGCCCGGGGGCAGGGGAGCGGTAGAAGGTTCCGTTGAGCGGGGCTGTAACCGGTGTGCCGGCTGGCACTGTCTCTTCTGCGGGCGGCTCCGGTGCGGTTGCCACTGGATCGGCGGCAGGCGGGGGTACCTGCGGGCTGGCCGAAGCAGCAGGTGCAGCGGCTTGTGTTTCCACGCCCGAGCCTTTGAGAGAGAGGGTGATGTCGTTTCGGCGGATCGTGAATTCCGAAAGCTGCAGGGCCGCAACGCGCGACGCGAGTTCTTGTAATTCGCGGTAATCGGCATCCGGCAGGAAGCGTTGTGCAGCGGGCTGGACGGGTGCCGCCGGTGCAAGGGGGGCCTCCTCCTGTTCACGTTCCAAATCGGCCGGGGTCGAAGGGCGTTCCTCGGTCGGCAGGGCGCGCCATTTGAAGTATTCGAGTGCCACTTCCGGAAAAATACAATAGGAAATGACATCCTCCTCGCTTTGGATCAGTTCGCTAGGCACGCCATCGGTTGCAGCAGAGAGCATGGGTTCGAGCAAATCCGCCGGGCGGCATGTGATGGGCTTTTTGCGTCCGAGGATGCGCTTGGCAAGGGCTTTGTCGATGGGAGCGGGCGGTTTCCCGTACTGGCCCCGCACGTAGTTACGCGTTTCTTCCGGGATCATGGAATAGCGTTCGCCGGAAAGAACGTTGAGGACGGATTGGATGCCGACGATTTGGCTGGTAGGCGTTACCAGGGGGGGGAAGCCCATGTCCGCTCTTGTACGAGGCAGTTCATCGAGAACATCGGGCAGGCGATCGAGCGCTCCCTGCTGTTCCAGTTGTGACCGCAAGTTCGAGATCATGCCGCCCGGGATGTGGTGTACGAGAATATCGGGATCAATCGGGTTGATGGGCATGTTGCGCAGGGATCGACTTGGTGCCAGTTCCTCGAAATAGCGACAGATTTTACGCAAGCAGGCCACATCCAGATCTGCGTGGTAGCGGGTTTCGTTAAAAATGGCCAGCATGGTTTCCACCGGGGGTTGGGAGGAGCGGCTGGACATGACGGAGATTGCGCAGTCAATGGCCCCGGCGCCTGCCCGGACGCCTTCAACATACGTGGCGGTTCCCATGCCGCTGGTGGCGTGGGTATGCAACTGAATGGGCAGATCGGTGGCACTGACCAGGGCCGACACCAATTTCTCGGCGGCAATCGGCGACAGAATGCCTGCCATATCCTTGACCACGATCGAATCAACGTCGAGCGCGGCAAGATCCTTGGCGATCCGGGCATATTTTTCGACGGTATGTACGGGGCTGATCGTGTAGGAGATGGCGCCCTGGGCGTGTCCGCCGTAGCGCTTGACGGAGCGAATCGCCTGTTCCATGTTGCGGACGTCATTCAAGGCATCAAAAATGCGGAAGATATCGACACCGTTACGGCAGGCCAACTCGACAAACCGGTCCAGCACATCATCCGGATAGTTCTTGTATCCGACTACATTTTGTCCACGGAGGAGCATCTGCAACGGGGTTTTCTTGGCGCGCGCCTTAATCAACCGCAGACGCTCCCACGGGTTTTCCCGCAAATAGCGGAGGCACACGTCGAAGGTGGCACCGCCCCAGACTTCCAGGGAGTAATACCCGGCGTTATCGATTGTGTCGACAATCCCCAGAATATCCTTGGTCCGCATACGTGTAGCCCAGAGCGACTGGTGAGCATCGCGCAGCGTCGTGTCGGTAATCCGTAAGGGTATCCGTTCGGTTTTGGTTGCTTGCGGGGTTGGTGTTTTTTTCTTGGCGGTCATGGTAGGGCCTTTCGTTGCTATATCCCGTATGATGTCAGGTTGTTCGTTTGCGAGATTTGGAGACACGCCCCATTTGGGCAAATTTGTTGTAGCGTTGATCCAGCAGGCGAGAGCGCGAGACGCGTTTCAAGCGCCGCAATTCGCTGACGATGGCCTTTTGGGTCAGATCGATCGTGGTATCCGGATCACGGTGAGCGCCACCAGGGGGTTCCTCAATAATCTGATCAATGATGCCGAGTTCCAACAGGGATCCAGCCGTGATCTTGAGGGCATCTGCTGCCTCGGGGGCTTTTTCCGCGTCGCGCCAGAGAATGGCGGCACACCCTTCGGGCGGAATCACGGAGTATACGGCGTAGCGCAGCATCAGGATGCTGTCACCAACGGCAATGCCCAGTGCGCCGCCACTGCCGCCTTCACCGGTAATGACGACAACAATCGGCACAGCCAGATCAGCCATTTCGGTAAGATTGCGCGCGATGGCTTCGGCCTGTCCGCGTTCTTCGGCTTCCTTGCCCGGATAGGCCGCAGGCGTATCAATCATACATAGCACTGGCAGGCCGTATTTCTCGGCCAGTTTCATCAAGCGAAGGGCTTTGCGATAGCCTTCCGGGTTGGGCATGCCAAAGTTGTGCTCGACCTTTTCTTCCACCGAGCGTCCCTTGACCATGCCGATGAGCATGACGCGGTGTTTTTCGATGGTGGCAAATCCCCCGATCAGCGCCTTGTCGTCCCCGACATTGCGGTCGCCGTGCAGCTCAATGAACTCGCTGCACATGCCCGCAATGAAATCACGGAACAGGGGGCGGTCCGGGTGCCGCGCAATCCGAACCGTTTCCCACGGCGTCAGGTTCTTGTAGATTTTTTTTGTCAGGGATTTGAGCTTGCGCCGTAACGCGGCCACATCCTGATTCAGTTGCGGATATTCCTTGCTGTCGAGCCGGCTCATTTCGGCAATGCGATCTTCCACCTCAGCCAGTTCTTTTTCAAATTCTAGATTCATATTGCCTATCCCTTATGCTGATTTGCGGAGTGCATACTTCAAAATGGTGCTGAGGTATTGCTTCATGTCGGCTCGATGTACGATGGCATCCACGAAGCCATGCTCGAGCAGATACTCGGCGGTCTGGAAGTCATCCGGCAGTTGCTCCTTGATGGTTTGCTCGATAACGCGTCGTCCGGCAAAACCAATCAAGGCGCCTGGCTCGGCAATGTTGATATCGCCGACCATGGCATAGCTGGCGGAAACCCCGCCATAGGTCGGATCGGTCAGGATGCTGATATATGGCAGCCCCGCGCGGTTCAAGCGCGAGATGCCGGCACAGGTTTTTGCCATCTGCATGAGGGAGACAATGCCTTCATGCATGCGGGCGCCACCCGAGGCGGAGAAGACCAGAAAGGCCCGTTTCATCCGCAGCGCATGCTCGGCCGCCAGCAGGATTTTTTCGCCGGTTCCGCTGGCCAGGCTGCCGCCGAGAAAGCGAAAGTCCATTACGGCGATCACGGTGCGGATGCCGTCGATATTGGCGCTACCCGTAACCACGGCCTCGTTGAGGCCGGTCTTGATTTTGGCTTGTTCGGCCTTTTCGCGGTAGGTGCCTTTTGCATCATGAAACGAGAGGGGGTCATTGGTCGTAATATCCTGGTTGAATTCGCGAAAGCTGTCCTTGTCGACAATGAGCTGAATGCGTTCGGCGGCGCTTAGGCGCTCGTGGTGGCTGCATTTCGGGCAGACCCGGAAGGCCCGTTCGTATTCTTCCTTGTAGGTATGTGCCTTGCAACGCGGGCATACCGCAAACAAACCGGGCGGAATGTCAGGGGCATCTTTTTTTCGAGGGGACCGATTGAACCAACCCATGAGGGCTCCTTTCTCCTATCAACATGTTTTGCCATTATCAATGCCGTGCGGCTGGGAAACAAGCGAAAAAAACAGGGGTATGCGGACCATGGGGGCGCATGTCCCGTTAGTTGGTCAGGCTTTGAATGGGAGCGGGTACATGTCCACCCCGGCGGACAAAATCGCCTGCACCGTCGGGGCAGAGCGGTTGCGTAATCGTACCAGAGCCGAAGAGTCCGCCGTAGTCGACGAAGTCCCCGGCATGTTTGCCGGGCACGGGAATCAGGCGTGCGGCGGTGGTTTTGCGGCCGATAATCCCGATGGCGGCCTCGTCCATGATCATGCCGCAGAGGGTTTCGACGGGGATGGTACCGGGCAGCAGGATCATATCGAGCCCGACCGAGCAAACGGCCGTCATGGCTTCAAGTTTTTCGAGGGACAGCGTGCCGGCTTCGACGGCATGCGCCAGGGCATGATCTTCCATGACGGGAATAAAAGCGCCGGAGAGTCCGCCGACGGAGCTGGATGCGAAAGCCCCGCCCTTTTTGACGGCATCATTAAGGAGTGCTACGGCAGCGGTCGTGCCGGGAGCGCCAAGCTTGCGGATGCCCATGGTCTGATAGATTTCACCGATGCTGTCGCCCACGCGTGGGGTCGGAGCTAACGACAGGTCCACAACACCGAAGCGTACGGCTAAACGCCGCGCCACATCGCGCCCGATCAGTTCCCCGGTGCGGGTAACACGGTAGGCCGTATGTTTGATTTCCTCGGCGATCTCATCCAGGGTGGCATTGGGGTGGGACGCCAACAGGCGATCAAGGGCCCGTTTGATGACCCCAGGGCCACTGACCCCCACATTGATCACCGTCTCAGGTTCTCCCGCCCCCAGATAGGCACCGGCCATAAACGGATTATCCTCCGGGATATTGACAAATACAACCAATTTTGCGGCGCCAAAGCCCTGTGTATCGGCCGTTGCGTGGGCAATATCGAGAATCGTTTGCGAGGCCAGTCGGATGGCATCCACATTCATGCCGGCTTTGGTGGAGCCAACGCTGATAGAGGCGCAAACCCGTTGAGTGGTGGCCAGGGCTTCCGGCAGGGCGGCGATCAGCGTCTGCTCGGATGGGATGAGGCCCTTGTGTGCCAGAGCGGTAAATCCGCCCAGCAAATCCACATTGACCGTGGCGGCAGCCCGGTCCAGTGCCTTGGCCAGTGCCAGCGCACCATCGCGACCCTGTCCCCCCAGCAACTGGCTTGCCGGCGAGATGGCAATACGCTTGTTGACAACCGGAACGCCATACCGTGCGGCCATCTCATCGCACATCGGCACCAGATGCTCTGCTTTCCGGCAGATTTTCTCGTATACGGCCTCACAGGTCTGCTTGCTACCGCCCTGCGCACAATCCGTGAGGTTGATCCCCATGGTTACGGTGCGCACATCCAGGTTTTCCTCGTCGAGCATCCGGACGGTATTGAGAATATCTTGTGCATTCATCATGGTACAGGCCTGTCGGTTAGGTGCTGGAAAGCAGGTTGCGGATGGGGCCAATTTCACTGATAGCCCGGAAGATGTATTCATGCTGGATGCTGCCATGCAGTTTGAGCGTATGCAGGAGCTGCCGGAAATCGAGCTGGACCTGCTTTACGTCAACGGGCTTGGGTACCGATACCTGCCCCACATGCGTGATGTATGTGCCGGAGAAGGCAACATTCCAGTCCTCGATGTTGATGTTGCGGTCTGCAAAAAATGTGGTCAGGGCCTTGAGAATGCCGGTATGGTCTTCCCCGTTCACGGTGACAATATATCGTTCCACATCGGCGCTGCTACGGATGTTTTGGGTTTCGTACGGAACGACCGTTACACTGGCCCCTTCCAGGGGCAGTGATTTGATGATCCGTGCCTGTAGGGTTTCCGGTGCACAGGCTTCCGGCAGGGTGGCCGTGAGCATGACTGTGAAATAGCCGGCTACAACGGTTTGGCGAATGCCGTCGATGTTGGCATGCAAATCGGATACCGTGCTGGTGATATCCCGCAGGATACCGGGGCGGTCCGCAATCAGGACCGATATAACAAATCGTTGTGGATGATCGTTCATAAGCATCGGAGCAAACCAGAATCTGCGGCTTAGGTCAAGAGTGAATGGATGTGCGGCATTTGCGTCATGACTGATTCTTTTGTAACTGGAACCTCCGGGTTGACGATTTACGGGCGACACTTACGGATTACGAGGGAATTCCTATCAATCGTCCCCCGTAATCGTTTTTCGAGAAGTTGACAGAATATGATGGAATACGTCCTTGCTGTTGTGTATGAGCTATTTAAACGTTTTGCCTTGCCCGCCTGAAAGCAATATCATGCAACCGGTGCGAGCAACATGTAGGAGGATGTGCGTTGGATACGATATCGATACGTGGTGAGAGGCATCTGGTATCAAATGGGCTGCGGATTGCCGCGGGTGTGATGGCCATGGGGCTTTTAGCGGGTATGGCGTCGCATGTGCAGACTTTCGCGCATGCGGTCCTGTATGTCGCAACCTGGGTGACGCTTCTGCATATCATCCTTGGCGTGTATGTTCTTACACGGTGTCTGCATGCGTACGGACGTATCCAGCAGGGACTGGATGTTGTGGCCGGCCTCTTGCTGATGGGGACGGTGATGTCGTTTACCCACCCGGTATTCTGGTGCAGCTTTCTGGCTGGCGTTGTGGGTATCGCGGTACTCAAATATGCCTGGTTATTGCCGGTACTGCAAGATCGTACCTATAAGCGCTATGTTCGCGAAAAGATTCTGCTGGAGGGGCCAGCGGCGGGCATGCTTGGGCTTGCTGCCGCTATCCTGACTTGGGGGGATGTGCCGTCCTGGATTTCGCTGGGCATCCAGCTGTTTCTTCTTGCCGGTACAACGGCATTTGCGGTCTGGATGGTTGGGGTCAGAAAACGTTACCGCGCGCTACGCCGCTACGCCCGGTCCAAGTCACGGTTTCTGGTAGGATAACCGGTTGGCTGTGCGTCCTTGTCGGTCGAAGATGCGCTCGAAATCGGTTTTTTCGGAAGGTGCTGGCAAGAAGGGTGGACAGGGGTGAAGCAGGTGCGTTGCCGTAAGGTGTGCCTCGGCGGCGTGTGCATACGCGACATGGTCGGTGGCAAAGTGCAGCTTTCCTCCCGGTTTGAGGATACGGGCAACAATGGGGATAAACTGCGGTTGGATGAGGCGGCGGCTATGGTGTCGGCGTTTGGGCCAAGGATCGGGGTAGAATATATACAGGGTTTGCACCGACGCGGGCGGCAGGCAATGCGCCAGAAAAAACGTAATCTCGGTCTGTATGAGGCGAAGGTTTGCCAGCTTTGTGCGTGCCGCCTTGCGTGCCACCTTGCAAACCCGGCTGCTTTGCCGCTCAATGCCAAGAAAATTGCTTTCCGGGTGGGTGGCGGCGCGTTCCAGCAGAAAGCCGCCTTTACCGCAGCCCGCATCGATTTCAAGCGGGTGGTTGTTGCCGAAAATCTTGTGGGTACGGAAAGGCGGAATAACGGGAGCGGGTAGCGGCAAGATCAAGTCGGATGCTGGCAAAGTTTCACATTCAGGCGCAGTCCGCATAGCACTTATGATTTACCAAATAGCTTTGCAAGCCATCCCGATTGACCGGATTTATCCATTTGCGCCTCAATGAATGGCAGGGCAAAAATCTGAAAGCGATCACCGCTGATGTGTTTATCTACTTTACGGATAGCGGTTAGGATGCCTTTTTTGCCAGCTTCCATCAAGGCATTGAACTCGGCGTTATCCTGGGTCCGTTTATGTGCCATGTTTTGGAGGACAGGTTGCAAACTGCGTTCCACGCGGTGGCGCGCTTCCCAGTCGCCCCGTTTTGCTGCAAGGATATCCTTTTGGAGGGCCTTGGCGCGCGCGGCGGGCCCACTGGTTGATGTGTCCATGCTGCCGGTAAGCGGTATTTTCATGTTATGCCCTTGGTTGTTGCCAGTTACAATCCTACGTATCTAGACCGAACAGTACAACCCTAACAGGGTCAAGCGTGCAATTCCAGCATTTCTATGCATAATACGAGGCCGGAATTTGTTGTAGGCAAAGAAGCGTCCGCTTGACTTGCCCGGAGGGATGGGACACGATGCAGGGCATGAAACATGCCAATGAAAAGGGTTTGCGACCACGATTCGGCGGGCGTTTGCGGCGGGGAACGTCACAAGCGGCGGTGCGTACATGTGGCGTGGACATGTCACGTTTACGGGAGGCACTTAGGCAGACCGAGATGTTGTGCGGCATCACCGATGCGCAGGCCGATGAACTGCTGCACTTGATGCGTGGACGCACGCTGAAGGCGAATGCGACGCTGTACCGGGAGGGGGCTCGCGGTGATAGTCTGGTTCTGGTTGCATGCGGTACGGTTGAAGTCCTGCGCTCACATAAGGCGGGGCATGGCACGCGGGAACTCGCTGTGTTGCAGCAGCCTACGCTGCTCGGAACAGAGGCACTTAAAGGTGTGGAGCGGCGTTTGATTACTATCCGGTTTCGTACGGATGGGATCGTGTTTTTCCTGCGTTTGGGGGCCTTTGCGCAGTGGGCTGCACAACAAATCCCGTGGTGCACCCCGCCTGACATTCCGCGTGAGGCGGATGTGATCTGGATTGGTTCCTCGCACACGCGCCCGCGGGGTGCGCGTGGAATGCGTTGCCTGCAATTGCATCGGTTGCGCGCGTATGTTCGCGAAGTATCGGGAGGTCGCCGCACGGTTTGTATGGCCCGCGATGATCGTGATAGCGCCATAGCCGCATTTCTATTGGCCCAGCGTGGTCTTGCCGCACACGCTGTCCGAAATGGCAAAAAAGGCGTGATACCGGATGCCGTGGAGGGCTCAGCACCATGATCCCACGATGGGTAGGAAGGATCGGAGCAGATGTTCTGACGCGGGTGCGATCTTCCTGTCTTACCGCTGGGATCTGCTGGCGTTGTTTGCGAATGACATTCTCTCGCAAGAGCTGGCCCCGTACGGTACGCGAACAAATTGGCAAGCAGATTTTGTTTACGGGGTTTGAGGCGTTGGGTTTGACGACGTTGCTTGCTGTGGCGGCGGGTATTGTGGTTGTGGCACAAGGGCAGGTGTTGTTGACCCGAGTAGGGCAGACGGGCATGTTGGGCACCGTTTTGATTGCGGTTTTGTTCCGGGAGGTGGGCCCATTACTCGTAAATGTGTTGGTTCTGGCTCGCAGCGGTACGGCAATCGTTACGGAACTGGCAACGATGCGGGTGCATCGGGAGACCGAGCTGCTCGATGTGCAGGGTGTGGATGCAACGATGTACTTGGTGATGCCGCGTATGATCGGGGTTGCGGTCTCCGTGTTCTGCCTGACGATGTTCTTTATCTTTCTCTCGCTCACGACGGGATTCCTGGTTGGGTTGCTGCTGGAGGGCGGCGGGCGGGATGCTTGGTTGTTTATTGATAGTGTTTTTCGTCCGCTGCAGCCGCGTGACATCGGGGCCTTGCTGGCAAAAACCTGGATACCGGGTATGATTACAGGCGTCATTTGCTGCATGGAAGGACTCATGATTCATGGCGTGGCGACCGAAGTGCCCCAGGCGGCGACACGGGCAGTGGTGCGTTCACTTTCGGTCCTGCTTTTGGTGTCTGCACTTGTTTCTGTTTTATCTTACGTATGAGGCGATACAATATGGTTCTGCAATTTAGACAGGTTACGTTTACGTGCAAGCAGGCGCATCAGGCATCGGTACGGTCGGTGTCGTTCGAGGTTGGTGCTGGTGAGATCGTGTGTGTCGGGTTGCAAGAGGATTGTGAAGATATGCCATTATTGGAGTTGGCGACGGGCCTTGTGTCGCCGAGTGAGGGCTGTGTCCGGTATCAGGGAGAGGATTGGGTGACGATGCCATATCCCCGACAGGTACAAGCGCGCGGCGCGATAGGCGTGTTGCCCGAAAAGCAATATTGGTTGGCGAACCAAACCGTGCGGCAGAATGTGTTGTTGCGTCAGCGCCACCACACGACCAGAGCCGAAGCGGATATGGTTGCTGAGGCGGACAAACTTGCTGGTTGGGTAGGCTTACGGTCCATTCCGCGATTGCGTCCGAATCAAGTTCCCATGCGGGAGCTACGCATGGCAGGTTACGTACGGGCGTGTTGCGGTCGGCCAGACCTTATTCTGTTGATGTGTCCGGAGGAAGCCGCGCCCCGCATGTGGCCCGATGCGCTGGAAGCGCTGTTACAACCGGCACTGCAAGCTGGGAGCGCCGTGCTTGTCGTTTCCCGGGATGCGCGGATTTGGCAAGTCCCGATTATGCAGCAGGCCAAACACTATCTCATGTTACATGGTGTCTGGACAGAACGAACCTAGAGGAGGATATATGATATCGAGGGAATTCAAATTCCGATATGCGAACGAGATTGCCGGACTGTTTGTTATTCTGGCAGCCCTTCTTCTGGTGCTGGGTATGTTCTTTGCCGCACGCTCACAAGGCTGGTTTGCGCCGCGTATGACGGTTTCGATCCTGTTCGACACGCCTGAGGGCACCTTTGGCTTGCAGGAAGATGCGCCAGTTCTTGTGCGGAATACGACGGCCGGCCGGGTGCTTTCCCTGAATCCAACCGAAGAGGGGCAGATTCGTGGGGAGCTGCGCATCCGGCAGGAATTCCAGCGTTTTCTCACCAAGGATGGCTCGGCCCGGATCAAACGCAAGTTTGGTGTGGCGGGGGATGCCTATGTCGAGCTGGTGCCTGGAACAGGCGAGATGCTGGAGGAAGGGGATATTCTGCCTGTTGTGAAAGACGAAGAGCTGATGGAGATTGCGCAACGGGTTCTGGAAGATGTGCAGGAAGGTGTGATGCCGGTCGTTGCACACGTGGAGACGATCTTGTCGAATACGGCCAGTATTTTGCAGCAAGTGGAGACAGGTCAAGGGGTGGCGGGGGCCGTGATTTCAGATTCTGTCTTACGGGATCATGTCAAGGGGGTGGTAGGGCAGGCGGAATCCGCAACCAAGGAAGTGGAATATATGATGGGCGACGTATCTAATCTTGTGACGAATGAGATTCGTTCGGTAATGGTGCAGACGGCAGTTCTGGAGCGGGAATTACGGCAGACGTTACGGGAAAGCCGCCGCGTGGTTGAAGCGTTGCAGCGGCACTGGTTGATACGGCGCTACGTGGAGGCGGATGAGGAGCACCTGCCGCTGATGCCGGGGGCGGCAGTCTGGGAGGTGGAAGATACGCTGGTACGAGATATCGATGACAGACTGGAAGCGGCCCGGCGCGCAGATGATGCCGCGCAACTGGTGCGTGCCGCCTATAACCGGGCTGTTCTTGGCTTGTCGGCGGGAAATGTGCAGGCAGCAGAGGCACTGCTGTGGGAGGGGTTACTCGCGGCAAGGCGTCTGGAGCAAGATGCGCCGCTCCGATTGTACCTGCTACAGGCCGAACTCAATCGCAAGCGGGGAAACCGTGAGCAGGCATGGAATGGTGCACAAGAGGTACTTGCAGAGGCAGATCGACGCGGACGGAAAGGGCGACCGCTTGTTTTTCAAGCCCATTTGATCCTGCTGGCACTTTCCTTGGATGCTGGCAATCTGGATATGGCGCGCACACAAGATCGTGCCGCCAAACGGGTGTTTGGAAAACTGGAGCCGGATTCGGTTCTGGAAGCGGCATTGATGGCGCAAGAAGCGCGCCTTGCCTTTGCGGAAGGACGATTGCATGAGGCGGCTCAGCTCTATTTGATGCAGGCCGGGGCCTTGCAGCGGCACGGCGCCAACAGGCATATGGCCGATGCCTTGTTGCGGGCGGGTGATTTGTTTATGAATGCGCGGGAGCATGCGAAAGCGGGGCATGCTTATGTGCGAGCCGCTACCAGCATGCTCGCCCACGGCGATCAGGTTCGTGGACGCAATGCACTTGCCTTGGCTCAGTTGGCAGCCGAGGATTTCGATGATCCGATTTTGCGGCGTCGGATTGAAGCGCTCCACACCAGCCAGCACTAGAGGGATATCACGAGAGAATCGACGGTTCGTTTCAGGCATGTAACGGGATCGCTGAGGAGGCAGATACGATTCTTCTTGCTATTCTGAATCATAATGTTTACAAACTTCACCAAGTATCATTGTGTCTTGAAGGAATAGTCGCGGAGCGAATTACTATATGGCAAAGACTAGCACAGGGAAAACGTCGGGGAAGAAACCAGTAACCAAAACGACCAACACGAAGGCCAAACCAGCAACCAAAACCAAACGTGCATCGGTAAAGCGCAAGACCGGTTCGTCGGCAGCGGGAGCCAAAACGGTTGGGACTAAGAAGAAGCCCGCTGTGAGCAAGGGGGCGGAATCGGTGAAGCGAGTGCGGAAAGCCGCAAAACCGCAATCGGCATCCAGGAAGGCTCCTGCTGCCAGACCGTCAGCGGCGGGCAAGAAGCCAGCAGTCTCCAAGGGGACCAAAGCAGCGGCAGCGAAAAAGGCAAAAGCACCGGCCTCCAAGAAGAAGGGGGCTGGTAAAAAGCCTGCTGCGACGGGAACGAATCCGAAGGCTGTGGCTGGAAGCAAAACGCGTACAGCGTCCAAGCAGGATGTGGCGGCCAAGGCAAAGGCGGCAAAAGCGGTGGAGCGCGAAAAGCTAGCGCAGTCGGCGGCCCGTGCGGCAGCCGAGCGAGAAGCAGCTGAGGCGCAAGAGCAGCAGGATGGCGAAGCGCGCGAAGACGGGGAAGAAGAGGAAGTTGATCTTACGCCGGAGGAACGGGCACAAAAGCTGTTTGAGTCGGAGAACGTGCGGCAGGCCGATATTGAAGCTGAGATCTATGCGGCCGAGAAGAAGGCGTCGGAAGCGGTCAGCGAAAAAGAGCAGCGCGAGACGCGCAATCGCAAGGTAAAGGAGCTGATTGCCCTGGCAGAGGACCAGGGATATCTGACCTACGAAGACATCAATGAGGCAATCCCCGAAAGCATTATAGATGCCAATGAGCTGGAAGCGTACTTGCAGCTTTTGCGTGGGATGGATATTGATATCGTACAGTCGCAAGATGTTGATAAATTCAAGGAAACGCGCAAAAAGGGCAAGGTAGCCAAGGGTGGCCGACTTGATTTCTTTGATGATCCGATCCGGATGTACTTGCACCAGATGGGGCAAGTACCACTTTTGACGCGTGAGCAGGAGGTGGAAATCTGCAAGCGGATCGAGGAGGCCGAATTGGCGATCCGGGACGCCTTCAACTATTTTGGCAATAGCGCTGACAAATACCTGGGTTTGGCGGATCGACTGGAAAACGGCAAAGAGCGGTTCGATCGCGTGGTTATCGACAAGTACGTTGATAGCCGGGAAAACTATCTGAGTATGCTGCCGCGCGTGTGCAACGATATTCTGAAGGTGCAACAGAAGCTGAAAGACACCTTTGTCGAGGCCGTGAAGAGTCGGACCAGCCGATCGGATCGCGAGAAGAAGCTGGCGGCCTGTGAAAAGTTGCGTGAGAAGCTGGCCGCCTCTTTCGATGAGCTGTATTTCAAGCAAAAGGTAGTGGAGTCGATGGCCGCAGAGGCTGATGCAGAACACATCCGCTTCCGGGTTGCCCGGACGGCTTTGCATAGAATTCAAGAGCAACGCAAGAGCAAAGGCCGTGAGGCCCAGGCCAAAGAGTATCGCAAGATCATGTTGCAGTATCAGCGTGAGTTATGTGTGCCCGTGGATGAGTGTATAACGCGGATGAATGCCTTACGGGGTGCGATGCGCCGCGGACAGCAAGCACGTACAGAGATGGTTGAGGCGAATCTACGCTTGGTTATCAGCATTGTTAAAAAATACATGAATCGGGGGCTGTCTTTTCTGGATTTGATCCAGGAAGGGAATACGGGCTTGATGAAAGCCGTAGAGAAATTTGAATATCGCCGCGGCTACAAATTCAGCACGTATGCAACCTGGTGGATTCGGCAGGCGGCTACGCGGGCGATTGCTGACCAGGCTCGAACGATTCGGATACCGGTCCATATGATTGAAACGATCAACAAGTTGCTGCGTGTACAGAAGAAGTTGGTGCAGCAGTTTGGTCGTGAACCTACGCCGGAAGAGGCGGCGGAAGAGATGGATATGCCGGTTGAGCGGG
Organism: uncultured Victivallales bacterium; assembly: GCA_964598575.1. Taxonomy (GTDB): domain Bacteria; phylum Verrucomicrobiota; class Kiritimatiellia; order UBA8416; family UBA8416; genus T3Sed10-140. The sequence goes on from CAZRCN010000013.1 coordinate 31,635, forward strand.
TACGCGCGGTGTATAAGATGGCGCAGCAGCCTATCTCGCTGCAGAGCCCCGTCGGGGATGGGGACGATGCGCATTTCGGAGATTTTATCGAGGACAAGTCGGCCGAGAACCCGTCAGAAATGACGGCCTACAGTATGCTTAAGGACAGACTGCAGGATGTTCTGGATACCCTGACGGAACGCGAGCGGCAAGTGTTGGACTACCGCTTTGGCTTGACGGATGGCTACTCCCGGACATTGGAAGAAGTCGGCAAGAAGTTCGCGGTGACACGTGAGCGCATTCGGCAAATTGAAGCGAAAGCGTTACGCAAATTGCGTCATCCGACGCGAATCCGGAAACTGGAAGGGTTTCTGGAAGCCAAGTAAGGATGGAAACGTCCTGATCCATATCGGCGCTGTTCGTATCGTGAGGGCAGGCCGGTTTTTTTACAAGGAGGAATCACGTATGAATGTTGTAGCAATGGGTGCCATTGGCGCTGGTGGAGTGGTCATTGGTTTTGTGGCGGGTTTTCTGGCGGGCCGGGGTGGCTCGGGAAAGCCGGCAGGAGGCGCAACGCCGCAGGAGGGGGAAGGCATCGAGCTGTATGTGGGCAACTTGTCGTATGACATGAATGATCCGGATTTGAAGAAAGCGTTTGCGTCCTACGGTTCGGTCCTATCCGCCCGTATCATTAAGAACAAGTTTAATGATCGTTCCAAGGGATATGGATTTGTGGAGATGGATGGGCAATCGGCGGCAGACAAGGCCGTCAAAGCCATGAACGGAAAAGAAGTGATGGGGCGTAAGTTGGTCGTGAACGAGGCCCGCTCGAAGTCCCGCGACTAATACCATCGATGTCTGTAGATTTGCGGGAATGGGGGGATGGCATGGCCATCCCCGCCCATTTCCTGCATGGCGTCATGCAGACCGGAGCGGTAATGCGAGGCGCATCTGTTCCCGCAGTTTTTGAGAGGCGAGGGGGGAATCAAACCGCGCTACGAGTGCGAGCGCAAAAGCGAAGGCGGTACCGG
>CAZRCN010000014.1:0-12960 GCA_964598575.1 uncultured Victivallales bacterium
ACTTGCTTTTCACGAAAACCTTACATACACTACGCGGATCATGTGTCTCTGCCAATAAAGGAATGCGCCAATATGAAAGCTGCTTTAATTGCCCCCCAATTTAATGTCGCCGGTCGGCTCGTGCGCGTACTACCCAGCAACGGCGGCAACGTCAACGATACCTTTATCGCCATCTTCCGAACTACCTTCTCAGAAGAACGCTTCGTCTTGCAACGCTTGAACCGCAAGGTGTTTGCCTCGCCCGAGAAAGTCATCCAGAACATGAAAATCGTCACCGAGCATGTCCACAAGCGACTGGAGACCGAACAACACCAGGCCGATCGCATCTGGCAGCTACCACGTGTGATTCCCACCAAAACCGGTGCGGATTTTATCCAGGATTCAGCCGGCGACTACTGGCGGGCCATCTCGCTGATTGCCTCCGCAACCGCCTACGAGCAAATCCAGAACCTCGAACATGCCCACGAAGCGGGCTTTGTGCTGGGACAATTCCAACGCCTTATCAGCGACATTCCGGTCGATTCCCTGTCCGATACCCTGCCCGGCTTCCACATTACGCCTGCCTACCTGGAAAAAATGGATGCGGTCATGGCCTCGGACTGCGCACAAGAACGACTCAAGAGCTCCGTCGATGCCGCCCAGTGCGCTCGCTTCATCGCCGAACGGCGCGAATGGGCGTCGGTTCTGGAAGATGCCCTTTCCGCTGGCAAAGTTTGTATCCGCCCCATTCACGGAGATCCCAAGGTAGCCAATATCATGATTGATGACGAAACCGGCAAGGGTACCTGTATCATCGACCTTGATACCGTCAAACCCGGGCTCGTGCATTATGACTTCGGCGACTGCTTGCGTTCCTGCTGCAATCCCGCCGGAGAAGAAACGCAGGATCTTGCCCGCGTCATCTTCGACACCGACCTCTGCGAGGCCATCGTGCGGGGCTATATGACCTATGCCGGCAGCATCCTGTCCGAGGCCGACCTCCACTACCAGTACGACAGCATCCGCCTGCTGACCTTCGAGCTAGGGGTGCGGTTCTTTGCCGACTATCTGGCGGGTAATGTCTACTTCAAAGTCAAAAACGATGAGCAGAACCTCAATCGCGCGCTCGTACAATTCAAACTATGCGAAAGCATCGAAACCCGCGAATCCGCCATCCGGCGTATCCTCAAACGTTTCGCGCCCTAGCCCCGCATGCTGCTGCCCTTGCTCATCGATCGAAATACGTGAAATGCACCGATCCTTCGCGCAACTTCTTTTCCAGCTTGATCCGCAGGGCATTACGCACGATTTGGCGCATAGCCGGCACCAGCAACAGAAAACCGACCACATCCGTCAGTAGACCCGGCGTAATCAGCAAAGCCCCTGCCAGCAGGATCATGACCCCGTCCATTAAGCGCGGCGCCGGCATCTGTCCGGCAGCCATATCCCGCTGGATCGCACCCAGGACCCAGTACCCTTGCGCTTTTGCCAACCAAGCCCCCGCAATCCCCGTAAACAGCACCAGTAACAATGTACTACCAAATCCAATCCGGCTCGCAACCCGCAGCAATACCCACAGCTCCAGCAGCGGTAACGCAATAAATAACATCAGCAAATACGAAAATATCATGTTGTCTCCTTTGGTTATCAAAACCGTAGCCTACGTAAGATCGAAATCACATACAAGCGGAAGGTGATCCGAGAACAGCTCCGGCGGTACGCCAAACCCCGTAACCTTCACTTCGGGACTATGAAACACAAAATCCAGCTCCCGCTTGGGCCGCCAACTGGGAAACGTCGGAATACGCGCCCGGTTTGCATTGCGTAACCCCGTCGCTGCCAGAAACAAGCTGATCTCCTTACGCCCCCAGAAGGCATTGAAATCCCCAGCCACCAGATGCGGTTTGCGCGCATGGCGCACCAGATCATATAACTCCGTCAACTGCTGCTGACGAATCCGGTACTTGAGTGCCAGATGAACGAGAAAGATCATCACGCCCTCCATCTCCAGCTCGATCACGAGTCGCTTCATCCCCTGCTGGAAAAAATGAAATTGGGTCTGCTGGATGGTATCCCGCGTCAAAAAGGCATTCCCTTGCTTGTTCAAAACCGGCACCCGGTGCAACCAACTGCCATCCTCGTACTTGCTCCGGTAGCAATGATAATGCCCCAAACGTGCCGCCAATTGTTCGGCCTGGTGCTGCCGTGCAAACCGGAACGACCCCGCATCCACTTCCACCAAACCCACAATATCCGGGTGCAACGCCTGCAGAAACCCGGCAATCTCCTCGACATTCGGCATCGTCCGCCGGAAATATCCCTGCCAGGGAAAACAAAAACCACCCCCCGTCCCATAGCGCATATTGTACAGGACAAACCGCATCAGTTTGTCCCCTCCCCTGCCGTATGGGGCACGAGGACCCGCAAACTCTTCGGGCGCACCGTAATCTCTACGGTCGGGTCATCCGCTTCCACCAATTCACCATCCACCTGGATCGGCGCACCATGCTCGCGCATGATCCGAAACGACGACGCACTGCGCATCACAACTTGCGGCATGCGCTGAATCGACCCATCAAACAATCGTCGCACATTTGCCAATACAACCGGAAAATCCTTCTGCAAGCACCCGACAAATTCCAATTGTCCGTCATCCTCTTTCGCGTGCGGGGCAATCACCGCACCACCCCCGAACTGCGTCAGGTTTGCCACCGTCAGCAGAAAGGGCTTCTTGAGCAACAGCTTTTCGCCATCGTCATCAAACACCACTTGCATATCCTGATACTTATACTCGAAAAACTCCTGCACCCCCGCAAATACATAGGGCACAATCCCGCGCACCGGGTATTTTTCAAATGTCCGCACAATAGCGGCATCCCAGGCCATGCTGCACGTCACAAAGAATGGCATCCCATTCACGACCCCGACATCAATCCGCTGCGCCTTGCCTTTTGCAAGCTGCTCCACAGCCTTGCCTATCCGCAGATCAAGCTCGAAATGCCTGGCAAAACCGTTTCCGCTTCCCGCCGGAATCACGCCCAATGCCGTGTCATGTCCCACCAGTACCCGACCAACCGTACTAACCGTTCCATCGCCCCCGACGACCAAGACCGTATCCGTCCCGTCTTCCACGGCCATACGCGCCTTGCGAACGCCATCAGCCGGCCCCTGCATAAATTGATAGGATACAAACGTCTCGGGCCCCTCCCAGAAACGATCCATCGCCTCGCGCAAAACCCGGAACGATTGTCCCGTTCCCGATTTCGGATTAATCAACACACGCACACGTCGCATGTCCACCCCTCAAAAATAGACCACAATAACACCAAACGCCCCCACCAGGCACAGAGCCCCGGCTGCCAGCCAGGCCCGTTCCAACCAGCTTCGTTCCTCAAAACCCTGGCGCATCACCCGGCGGCACCCGCCCAGCTCATAACTGAACAACATACAACCCAGACCCCAGCTCGCGAGCAGACCAATCTGCACCGCCGGCACCTGCAAGATCCGACAGATCCACCCCACGACCCCAGCAAAGACCCCTATAACCAATACACGCAACACAATCGTATTCATACCCAGCATCCTACCCAACCCTTGCCCTCCTTCCAAGCAAAAGCAGCAACCTCGGTTGATGCGATCAATTGGCGGGGATGTCCCCCCCCGCTGCCGCGGCGCGGGCAGGCGGGCTGTTCCCGGTCCCTGCATATCAAACATCCAGTGCAAGCCGGTCGACAAAATCAATAAAAACACACATCGCCGGTGAATAATCCTTCGTCTTGCTTTCTGTGAATACGCCTGTCCACGGGTCGATTTGCTGCATGAAATATGGCGTGCGCATGAGTGCATCAATCCAGCGTCGCATAAGATGCTGGTGATCCTTACCCCGCCCATAATGATAGAACCAGCGCGGTGTCCGCAAGGCGGTCAACGCTTGCGAGGCCCCACCCCAGGAGTTTATGGGAATGGGTTTTACAAAGGCAGGATCATTGGCAGCAATGGACGGCAGCGGATACGGCGTCCAAAACGCCTCGGGATTCTTGATGTGCCGCGCATATATCACGTCGAACATGGCTTGGTCAACCACATGCTCGCCCAACACCCGGCTTAGAATATCGCCGCGTATCCGAACAAACGCACCGTCCGAATCAACATCATAAAAACACTGATCTTCCGGATCATAACAAGTGTCGATGATGCGTTGCCGGATGCCTTCGGCCTTCTCGCGCCACATGCAGGCGTCTGTCGCACGGTCGAGCCGGTCTGCCATCCCGGCCAAGGCGACACGCCCGCCGTAAACCGTTGCCGAAAGGTCCGGCGCCACATACGGCAGCTTTCCCACGGACGGGCACTTGGATGCATCGCCATCAGGGCATTCACACGGCAGGCCCTTGAGCCGGGGGCTACCATCATGCCCGCTATCGAATTGACAGAACAGCTCACAAAGTCCCGTACCGCGCGTATTCCGGTTGCGCACAAGCCAGTCATCCCAACGCATACATGCATCGTAGGCGCGTTGCAGAAATGCTTCATCGTCGATTAAAACGGCCGTTTCCAGCGCTGTCGCGGCAATCGGAACCACCATCTGGATCTGCGCGGTGGAAATGCCATTCGCATTCACAATGCACGGCAGATAGCCATCCTCCCGCTGATGGTGAAAGAAAACGTCATGGGATGCCCGGGCCACCTCGGGCGCATGTTTGCCATACACCAGCGATTCCAACGGACAACACTCCAGCCAAACCCCTTGATAACAACCGCCCTCAAATAAAACCGGCTCGGGAAAACCTGCTACCGGTTTGACGTTGGCAGCCAATCCCGCCAGCGCCGCATGATAACGCGCCCTGATCGCTTCTGTGCTATACCGGTGTTGTCTCATACCATGTACCCCAAACCGTTGGGTCCATCCTTCCGGCAATCTTACGATAGCGATCGCATCGTTTAAAAATCCAGATCCATATCGTCGAAGGTCGGGATCGGTGCCGCTTCGGGCTTGTGAACCTTTAAGAGCACTTTGCCAGCACGTGCTTGTAAATTCTTCCATCCCAAATAGTTGTCTTCTTTGGCCATATGGGCTTGCATGCCCCCACGAAGATAGTTCACTTCAATAAACTCAATGACCTGGGTCAACGCATCGGCCGCAATCCGAGCTTCATCAGCAGGCGGATCCTGCATACCTTCCGCCGCACTGATAATCGAAGTCGCCGCCAAATTGGTCTTATCTGAGGTTTGCATAACGTCAAATAGCAGTTGAATAGAGCTGCCCGTATATACATGACCTAGATATTGGATCATTCTGCTATCCAATTTCAAATTGAGCATGCCGCGCGCAAATGCTACGCGTTCTTGATCGGTAATGCCCTGCAGTCCTTTGGGGCCAACCATACGGCGCATACTCTCATGAGCGACAGCATCAAGATGCATACGACTGACTTCAGCCAAGGCTAACATCAGATCATCTGCCGCTCGATCTGGTGCATAGGATAATGCCACCACAATATTGCGAACATCCGTTTTATCATCAGATTTTGCCGCAGCCGCCTGTAATGCAGTAAGGTTCTCGGCATCCCCCAACTGTGCAATAACCCACGCAAGTGAACGGCGCACAGGTATGGTGCTATTGGGTAAACGATCCATGGCTTCCTTCAGCACAAGCTCGCAAAAGGCTGCATCATCCCGACGCGATAGCAATGCCAATTCGCAACCCCACAAATCATAAGCATCTGTTGTTCTTTCCATAAATTGCCAAAGCGGTGGCAACGCTCTCGTACCGGCAAGAGCGATCAGTGCTTGTATTGCTGCCTTACGGACAACACCCTCATCACGTTTGAGGGCCTTGGCTACAGCAGCCAATGCTTTTTTGTCCCCCGCATCACGAAGTACCAGCAGCATCGCTGCCGCATTCTCTCCTTTTGCCGATGGTAGACTGGATATAAGCGCGTCAAGCCCTCCCTTCTGCAAAAGATCTACCGCAAGCTTGTGACTCTCCTCCCGCAAGCGCCAATAACCATGCCCAAGATACGGCGCAACATCAACAACGGCATCCGCACCAAGTAGATCCTTGAGATGCTGCATCGCTGCCAGTTTACGGAAATAATCTTTTTTATTGGGATCACGCAGAACCTTACGGCAATGAGACACTTGTGCCCCAGCTCCTTCAAGGGCAGCGAGTTCCCCGGCAAAGAGCGTAAAGACCTCATCACGCAGCGAGGATTGCGGAAACCCACGACCTGCGTTTTCAACCAGTGCAACAACATCCCCTAGCCACATCGTCTCTGTTTCATACCCATTCGAAGCGTCACTCTGATGCACGACATCCAATGGCTTGTCTTGCAACCACTGATGCATGGCATCCAACATCTCACGATAAGCAGATGGATTTTCCTTCACAAATGAAAGCGTTACATTCCCCATCGCCTTAAGTCTGCGGCGGTGAAAGAACTCGACATTACGCCTGACATCACGCTCCAGCCTTACCCGATCCCGTAAGATCCGCGTATCCCCCTCCGCCAGCTCACGAAAATCATATTTTTTCAAAAGTGCTCTCCCCGCGGCCTGACGACCGCCCGCAAACATCATGTCGTTCATCTGCATGCTAGAAGCAACATATTCAATCGGGCCTGCAAGTTGTACGACTGCCTCTCTCGTCCATCCGTCAGGTACAGTCCCGCCAGGATCCAATGTGACAACATTTTCGAGCGCGGAACGAACAAGATCATAATCGTATCCCATGTCGAATGGATTCGTAACAAATGGGTTTTGGGGGCCATCTGCATCCTTCGTTTGTGTGAGCAAGGCTTCTTTTACGATCTTCTGGTCATTGCCATTGTCCATGGTTTGATTATCAAAGTTGGCAACCGCAGCCTTCAGTAACAACATATGGCGGTCACTGCTCGTCGGTTCGGTTGCATTGGCTATCGTTTTGATCGCGTTCATGCGTACAAATTCGGCCGGATCATCCAGCAATGCGGTGATTTTCGAGAGGTTTTGCAATACAACCTCCTTCCCACAAGCCGCCAGCGTGAGACAAGCCCCATCACGGGTTCGCGCATCGCCGGAATCTAACAGTGGCAATACTTTCGTCACCACATCCTTTTCACCGGCTTCAAATCGGCTGCCAAGCTGCTTGGCTATGCCACCGCGTACCTTTGGAAAAAAATGATGCAATAAAGCAACAACTTCATCCGTCGTGCGCTCAGACGCTCCCCCTTGCAGTTTTTTCAGCATAGGGTCTGTAATCTGACCGCCCGCACTGTAAAACAATTGCTTCAGATCTTCATCATGCATCCAGCATGCTTTGTCGGCATCCTTCCCGGTAATAATAAGTTGCTTCAGAGGGAATGCGTAATACATGGCGTGTGTAGCTGTCGGGTTGCGCATACCCTTATCGCCACTAATGCCCGCTTGTTTTCCCTGCCAGACAAATGACCCATCATGCCTTCGCGCCAACGTGTAGAACCAGCGCAAATTGCGCATGGCATACACGATACCCTTTGGCCCCGCAACAGCACCACTAAACGGCGTATAGTACCAAAGCGTGGGGCTACCATGCCCGCCCCGTCGGGAAAAGGCAGCATTGGCAGAATGCATGGCAAAATACTTTGCTTCATACTTGAGTCCTAGCGTCTTGAACGCATAGGTGGCACCATAATTTTTTCCATTACTGTCATCCGACGGCCATGGCGGATGATCGCCATAAGGAATGCAGCCTTTGTCAACATAGGTGCGAAAGAAGCGCGTCGCTCGATCAATCGCCAAATCAATTTCCGGATGTTCAATCCCGAATTTGCTTGCAAGGGTTAACAGGAAGAAACAGCGCGTGCCCGCATTATTCATGCCGCCATAGCCAGGATTGCGCATATGCAGCTTACCACCATTGAAAGAGGGATACGCGAACGTGTGCCCCCAGGATCCGCCGGCACTCTGTCCCATAGCAGTCCAGATCGCACGTTTACGAATCTCAGGCAGAATAACAGCATCACCGGTGGCATCATAATAGATGGCCTGCTCCAACGCCTCGAACCCTGCCCGCCACGATTGCATGCCCTTATATTTCATGTCACTGAGATCCGTCTTAAGCTCCATGTCCTGCGTATACTGTGTTTGGGCATGCACCCAGTCCTTTGCAAGCTTTACATACGCAGGATTGCCGGATGCAACCAGTGCCAATACACCGGGCCAATCCGGACGTTTCCTTTGCTTGCGATTCTCCTTGGGGGTAAATTCTTCTGCAACCACTTTGAGCGCATTTTCCCGAATCTTTGTAGCCACCGGACAGTTCCATGGAGATGTGTCACTGTAGGTTCCCATCACCTCCAGCTGAAGGGTTACATTGGTCTCCACACCATCTATCGGATACTCATCATATTTTGCATTCTTGAGCGATACTTCCCTCTCTTCCGGCTCTTCCCATTCGTACAGTTGAGGCGCATTCGCCTTGGCAAAAAGGTCATCCAGATCAACACCCAGCATATCTTTGGGAGCACCACGCTTGGCCCAATTCAAATCGCGCCAGATGTGTAGATCAAACCGCCCCTCGCCGGCCTCTTCCTCGGCAGCGATAAGGGCGTTACCTAGCTGGATGCCTATATGCCCTCCAACAACAAAATCCTGTCCGGCAACCCCCAGAATCACATCTCCAGGCAGGACAACACCCTCAGCCGGAGATCCGGGCAACACAGCAGCAACCTGGATCTGCTCCCCGTCATACCAAGCATTCGGTATACCCACAATCCCCGTGGCGCCAATATTCAGTGTTCTCACACCAACATCTTTGACGGGTGGAACAACTTCTCCTTTGGTAAAATCCGTAAGGTTCGCGGGCCGTGGTGGCAGTTCCATGTCCTCTGCATGTCCAAGCGCTGCTGCCGCAGCGGCTTCTGCATCTCGATCGGCTGCGTCTACGGGAAGTACGAGAGCGCACAGGAGAACAACCAGCCAAGTGGCTGTTAAAAACCGAAGTTGCACCAGGTCCAACATGTTGTCACCTTTCCTTGTTATATATAACGCCTTTATGCACCCACAACAGACATAGCGATCCGCTCCCACTTTTCCAAGCGAGACGGATCACCACAAACGGTACTCACATCTTTTAAAATCAGCTCGCAAGGGGTTTTATTCTCCTTGCAAATGCGAACCGTCTCTTCCAGGTCTTTGCGCACCAGATTTTCATCAAGCGATCCCATTGCTACATAAGCAGGGTTCGGCTTGGCCGAGAACACATAATCTCCGTGAATATTCTCGGCAGCCATTTGCTTGTTTGCCCAGGGGCTCACGGAAATCTTGCGGACGTTTTTGATATTGCGGACGATATCGATCTTATGGTGAAGCGGCTCGCAGCAGCCGTAATACACCAACCCGTAGCGTTCCAGCAAAGGCTTGAGCGGCAGAATGTCATATTCCTCCTGCATAGCAGGCGAAACTTCGGAGAACATCTGGGCCATCGAAAAGACCCACGTATCCTTGGCCATGGCCTTCTTTCCGTCGTAATCAGGCGACGGCAGCTCATCACAAAACGCCCCCGTGCAATGAATCTCCGGCGGTGCCGCCTCCAGTAATCCATGCGCCTCGAATTGATCTAAAATGCCACTCTCCATTTCAACAAATTTTTGTATTAAAGCCGTCACATACTCCGGACGGTCGATCAGATCATACAGCATGCGTTCCGGTGAAATCTTGGTTGAGATCAGATCCCATAGCCCGGCATGACGCCCAAGCCCTGTTAATCGGACCGGCAAAATACCATCCAGTACATCCTGGACATATTCCAGTCGCTGCCGGTCACCAACCGGATCCACCTCGATCACCGGCGTTTGCAGGGCCTCGACATCCTCGATCGTCTCCAGTTGCGCCGTGAAATGTTGTGACAAGCCCTTGCGTTCCACTTCAGCCGCAGGGCCCAAACTCGCGTTCCGCACGCTCTTGCTGATGCCCAGATAGGGCAGTACAACCATGTCCGCCTTGAAATGATCCCAAGCGTACAGCGTCATGCGTAAGCGCCGCTCCACGCTCTGCAGCAGTCCCGGGTCCCGGTGTACCATCTGGTCTTCACCCCAGGGAAGTTCCTCCCAAGGCAACTGATCGATGCGAACCATGGGGCGCGTTGACTGCAAGCCATTCAACCGCCGCCAGCCATCCATCGTCTCTTGCTGCCGTGGTAAAGCGGCAATCTCGGCATAGCGCCGCCCCAGCTCCCGAATAACATCGCTTTTACCGGTTTGTTCCATCATGAGCATCCTTCCTTACATTGCTGCTGCTCGCTTATTCCACTGGATACGCGCAGACATACTCCAGTATGTCATCCATGGGGACGGTTGCTGCTCCTATCCACGTATCACAACAGCCATAATACACAAACAGCGTGCCATTGTGCGAGACCGATGCCGAGGGAAAGACCACCCGCGGCACGACCAGCCCGGTGATTTCATAAAAAGCTTCCGGTTCGAAAATCACATCCGGTGCGCGTGCAATCACCTTGGTCGGATCATCCAGATCCAGCAGCATAACGCCCGTCCGATAGACGGCCCGTTCATCCACGCCATGATAGAGCATCAACCACCCTTTTTCGGTGCGGACCGGCTGACCCGATGCCCCAATCTTGCGTTGCTCCCACGTATCATTCTGTGCCGTCGCCACAAGCACGGGATCCTCCCAGTGCATCAGGTCATCCGAATAACTCAGCCAGATACTGGGGCGATCACATCCATACTCCGGCCCAACATAGTACATCGGCCGCCGCAGCATGGCATACCGACCATTGACCATTTCCGGGAACAAGACACAGTCGCGATCATCATTATCTGGCGGTGTCATCAAACCCATGTCTTCCCAGTGCAGTAAATCCTTGGATTTGGCAATCCCGGAACGATAGTTATTCGGATCGCCCTCCGGCACATGGGTGATCCGAACGTATTTCGGAATGCCTTTCCCATGCGGATAACACTCGGGGGTATAATTGCGCTGCACGTACGTCATGTAGTAGGTGTCGCCATACTTTGCCAGACGAGGGTCCTCCACCGTGCCTTCCGGACAGCCGATATGCTCGCGCGTAAAGACCGGTTCTTCCTGCACCAGCTCAAAATGAACCCCATCCGTGCTTTTCCACAACCCGAACTGGCAAACAAAGGGAACCAGACTCGAGCAGGCTCGTTCGACCAGATAAAATACACCATCCTCAATAATAGCCCCCGGATTAAACGTCACGACATTGCGCCAGGGGCGATCATCGGGCACCAGAATCGGATTGCCATCAAATCGCTGCAGTTTTACCGGATTCATCTCTTTCCTCCTTTTCTATGCCGATAACGGCCATTCCGTCTGAAGACCAACATCGCCAAGTTCCAAGTACCCACCATTTTCACCCGGGAGCATTGCGGGGCATTCTTACCCCCTGCAAAGCGGAAACATCACGAATCGAAAACCCTGCCGTTCCCAGCAGGTTGATGACATCCTCTTGTAGCGCATCGTGCAGGGCATTCTCAAGATCCCAGACAATATGCACTGTTTGCCGCACCCGGGCACGCGTGCTTCGATACTCCATGAGCTTGTCGTACAGCGTAGTCAGGAACGACTCCGCACGATCTATCGACCCGATCACAAAGGCGGCACGGTTATACCATACCCCTTCAAAAACAAAGGTATCATCAAGCAAAGCGTCCTGATCTGCGACCTGCAAAACATCCAGCATGCAGGCATGTCCCGGCAGGCGGGGCAATTGCTCCGGCACAACTTCGGCATGCTGCGCATCACCCGTCAGGTATACAAACGTTTCACCGCGGCGTACCAGCCAGGCCAATTCCGCAATCATTGTCCGGGGATGCGAAGCCGGCAGCTGGCAAACCACGGGAAGCGGGGTAAAGCTGTGCGGGGCCTTACTCGGCAACGGAAGCGGAAAATACGCATCTTCAACTCGGTTAGCACGCTGCAAATAGTCGACAACTACGCCCACTAACCCCGCCAGCAACAAGAAACGGATCCACTTCAGATTCAGACCATCCAGCCGATTGGCCAGGCGAACCATACGTTCCGGCAGTACGACCGCCTCTCGCGTCTCCTGTCTCAACGTCTCACCTTCTACGCCCCCTGCTTGCTCCGACGTATCCAGCTGGGCATCTAGACTCTCCTCTTCGGCTGCCATCGTTGACCGTTCTTGCTTTTGCTGTTTCCAAGCCGGTGTGGTATCTTCCGTCATGCTCTCGATATATTTGCGGTCCGCATCATCCAATCCACCCATATCCAGAAAATCCGTTTGATCATCCTCGGCAAACCGGATCTGTGCTACATCATCGGCACGTTCTTCCTCTGCCATACGCCGGGCCTTTTCCTGGCGTGCCTGTGCAGCCGCTATGGCTTCACTCTGATCCACTTGCAGGTGATTGACATACGTGCGCGAGTTGATCTCAGCCAGTACCAGCGCCACCAGTGCGGCCACAACCGCATAGTGACAGAACCAGCGCCGTGGCCGCCGACGGAAATGCAGCACGAGCAGCAGAATCGCCACCAACCACAGCAAAACACTGGCATAGCCAAAAATACTAAAGATGGAATACATCATTTTTTCGCTTTCGTCACCGCATCATCCCATTGATTGAATGCGTAATAGACCAAATTGATCCCCAGATTCATCGCGCTTTCTTTCATCTCCGGCGTCACATCCGTATAGCCTTGCGACTTCCAGGCATCATTCATATCGCCCGGATGGTAAAAGACCATCCAGCGACCTTCGTGTTTCATACCAAGCGCCCGCCGTCCACCATGTCCCCAGAAGGCCGGAGCGCCATTGGGGAAACCATAGGGCAACTGGTAGATCATGTCATCATCGGCAATATCCAATAGTCGTTTGTCGGGAAACACCTGCTGAATGAAACGCGTGAACGAGCGATGGAAATCCCGACTGCCAGCATCGGCAATCAACATGCCGCCTTTCAGGCAATACTCACGCAGAATCTCGCGATCTCGGCTGGAGATACGACCCAACCGATTATT